>JBBDNX010000103.1:0-1364 GCA_040877345.1 Pirellulales bacterium | reverse complement strand
CAAGGCGTTCGATCCGCGGTTCATGTTCGCCTGGCCCACGGCGCGGACGGCCGTGATGGGGGGCGAACAGGCCACCTCGACCTTGCTCGAGGTATCGATCAAGAGCCTCGAGCGGCAGGGGCAGCACGTCGACGCCGCCGAGCTGGAGGCGCTGCGCGAGCGGGTCACGTCCGACTACAATCGCCAGATGGACCCGCGTTACGCCGCGGCGCGGGGCTGGGTCGACCGGATCATCGATCCGGCCTGGACCCGGGAGGAGCTGATCTACGCCCTGGAGCTTGCCACGCGGCACCCCGGCAGCGAGGCGTTCAAGCTGGGCGTGTTCCAGGTGTAAGGGTCGTTGCCGTGAAGAAGCCGACAGCAGCCGCGACGTGTGCGATCGCCAACGCAGCCGGGTTCCTGGGCGACAACCTCGATGCACCGCGGCGGCTGGTGGAGTCGGCGAAGGTCGACTATCTGACCCTCGAGTACCTGGCCGAGCTGACGCTTTCGATCCTGGCACGCTTGCGGGAAAAGGATCCCAATGCCGGCTATGCCAACGACTTTCTCGATGTGCTGGCGAGCCTTGTCCCGGCACTGCGGTCGCAGCCCCAACTGAAGATCGTCACCAACGCCGGCGGCATGAACCCGCTGGCCTGCGCCCGCGCCGCGGCGCCCTTGCTGGACGACGCGGGGCTGGGCGATCTGGTGATCGGCGTTGTCACGGGCGACGACCTCTTGGACCGCCTGCCCGCGCTGGAAGCCGACGGTTGGCCGTTTGAGAACCTCGACACCAGGCAGCCGCTGCGCGACCTGGGCAGGGAAGTGGTCAGCGCCAACGCTTACCTGGGCGGGCGGCCGATCGCCGAGGCGCTGGACCGGGGGGCAAGGCTTGTGCTGACCGGCCGGGTCGCCGACGCTTCGCTGACCGTTGGCCCGGCGGTCCACGCCTTTGGCTGGAAGTGGGACGACTGGCGACGGCTGGCCGGCGCGAGCGTGGCCGGGCACTTGATCGAGTGCGGGGCCCAGGTCACCGGCGGCTTTTATCCGCATTGGCAGGGGCTCGACCTGGCGCGCGTCGGATATCCGATCGCGGAACTGGCGGCGGATGGCAATTGCGTGATCACCAAGCCGCCGGGCACGGGGGGCGCCGTCAACCGAGAGACCGTGGCCGAGCAACTCGTGTACGAGATCGGCGATCCATCGCACTACCTGACGCCCGACATCGACGTCGACTTCACCACCATCGACATCGAACCGCTGGGGGCCGATCGGGTGGCCGTGCGTGGGGCCACGGGCCGGCCGCCGCCCGCGACTTACAAGGTCTCGCTGGCCTACCGGGACGGCTATTTTGCCAGCGGCCAACTGCTGGTCTACGGAGATGA
>JBBDNX010000102.1:0-7162 GCA_040877345.1 Pirellulales bacterium | reverse complement strand
TTGATCGGCAACCGGGGGCTTACGCCGCCCGGCTATTAACTGTCGCCCGCTCCGCGGGCTAAGGAATGACCGAAAAATAACTTCGACAGAGTCGAGCGAGCTGGGTGACTGGGCAAAACGGTAAGCGTGTCCGAGTTGCGATGTGAGGAAGTTACTTTTCGGCCGACCCTTAGCGTGCCCTTGTCCATTCGTCCGTTTTCTTACTCTGCCTTCTGCCTTCCTCCTTCTGCCTTCCTTTTTCCTCCTTCATTTCCTTCCCCCAGGTGCGGCATCGCGCCGCTGTACTCGACCTTGGCTTTGGCACGTAGCGGCCGGGCCAGATCGGCAAACAGCTCGCGCGCCACGGCGGCCGCCAGGTCGCCGCGCACGTCCTGCCAGGTCAGCGTGCCGGGCTTGACGTCGGTGCACTGAATCAGGTGAATGCCGAACTGCGTCGTGACGGGCGGGCTGATCTCCCCCTTTTCCAGCGCAAAGGCCGCCCGCGAAAACGCCTCCACCATCCGGGCGCGGCGGGGAATAAAGCCCAGATCGCCCCCTTGCCGCCGGCTGGGACCGGCCGAGTGACGCTCGGCAGCCTCGGCAAACGTCAGCTTGCCCGCCAGGATATCGCCCCGCAACTGCTCGGCCTCTCGCACCACTGCCGAGCGGTCCTTGCCGGACGACTTGCCGGCGCTTTCCTCCACCTTCAGCAGGATATGGCTCACCCGCAGCTCGGTGCCGTCGAAGTGCCGGCGATGGGCGTCGAAGTGCCGCTGAAGCGCTTCGTCGGTCAGTTGCCCCTCCAGGTAGCGATGCCAGGCCACGTTCCAGGCCAACTGCCGGCGCAGGGCCGACTCGCTCGTCCCGCGCTCCTTGAGAAACGCCTCGACCGTAACGTCGCCGGCGGCCAGCCGCTCGAGCAACTCGGCCCACAACGCGTCGACTTCTTCGGGACCCGCTCCATAGCCGGTTTCCACAAGATGCGCGGCCACCAATCGGCGGTTGATCACCTGCTCCAACGCGTGAGCTACCACCGCCGGATCGTCGCTGTTCACGGCCCTGCCGCGAAGCGCCTCGGCGAGCACCTGGTACACCTCGCCCGCCACGATCGGTTCCGCCTCAAGGCGGGCGGCGGCTCCGGTTTTTGTAGGCGGCGCCGGCTGTGCCGTGACGCCAGCGACGGTGGCCACCACGGTTTGGGGATCGAGTCGCCCGGCCGCCTGGTCGTCTTCGGCGGCCCGGGCCGTCCACGCGGCGCCCATCCAGACCGCCAGGCAGATCGCGGCCGACAGGCAGATCGGGGCCGCCGGCCGACCACGCTCGGAGATTGTCGAGGGTTGCAGTCGGCCGCTCACGGCAGCTCCAGGTCCTTCAGCTCGTACTCGATCGGCACGGTGACGATGGCCGCCGGCGTCCGGTACACAAACGTGTAGCCCTTCAATCCATCTGGGACATCGAACAAGTAGGCGATGCCCACGTCGGTCTCGGTCTGGCGGGTGGTTTCCAGGCTGCCGCTGGCAATCGTTTCCTTGTTCGGCGCTTCGAGGTAGGCCTCGTTGTTGAAGATCCAGCCGCGGTGCGACTCCAGGGCCCCGGAAGCCTTGTCGAACACCACCCGCACGCGCACCTCCCAGACCTCGTTGTTCTTGCGGGCCTCGTCGAGCACGACCGTCACGCCGGCCTTGCGTCGTTCGACCTTCTTGGCCTTTTCCAGGTTGCCGAAGCGGAAGGTCTCGATCCGCCCCGGCAGCACGACCGACAGCTTCCCCTTCAGGCTGGCAATGCGCTTCACGCCGCGGTCGGGCAGCTCGAAGTTGACGAAAAGATCGGCCGAGGTCGCCCCGGGACTCACGGAGATCTCCATCTCGGTGTCGCCACCGGCGATCGGCAGCGGCTCGCCGGCGTCGGTCATGGCTTCGATGGCGCCTGCCGGCTGGATGATGACCACCGGTTTGAGGCGCGGCTCCCAGGCGGCTTCGATCCCCAACTGCATGGTGTGGCTGTTGGGGTCGCGCAGGTCGCGATGGGCGCTGAACTCGGTGGCTTCGATCCGGAACGAGCCGGCATAATTGGCCCGGCCGAAACGAGGCAACTGCGAGTTCGACCGGCCCACCACGGCCAACCCCTCCTCGGCGCCGTAGCTGTAGATGGTCAGGTTGGCCTGGTCCAGCACCTGGTCCAGCGCCTGCCAGAACAACATGTTCTCGACGTCGAGCGCCAGCTTGAGCGGAGCCGGTTCCTGGTTGAACTGCTCGCGGAAGTCGACCAGCTTGTTGCCGGTCTGCTTTTCGATGGCCTCGAACACTTCGGCCAGCGACAGGCCGCTCCCCTCGAGCGACACGGTCGAGCCGTTGACGGCCGCCTCGGCCTGCGTCCGCTCCAGCCGCGAGCGGATGCGTTCCAGCCGCAGGGCCACCTCGGCCGGCGTGCGGTCGGTCGTTTCCGGCAACAGCGACAGCGCCGCGACGCCCAGCTCGATCAGCTTCTGCTCGGCCTCGTCACGCAGCGCTTTTTCGGGCGCATCGAGCTGGCGGACCAGCTTGCGGACCTCGGGGGCCAAGTCCTCGCCGGCGGGCGCTTCGATCTGGCCGAACAATGCACAACCGGCGAAGAGCAATAACTTGAGCACGCCGGACCTCCTTCCAACGAGACAGTCTTTCCGTCACGACAGTGCAAGGACGTGAGCGGCACCACCGCGCCGCAAGTTCCATTTTACGGCCTGCCGCCGCCCGGTGCCAGAAACGAGCGATTTTGGAGGTTGGTTTCTTATGGAGGGCCGGTGACCCGGCAAAGGCGCCGCTGTCCGGCCTGGCTGAATGGATGACCTAGACTTTTTTGGGGTTTCGGGCCCCGCGGCGGCCGAAGGCGAGCGGCAGATGAATCAGGATCAAAACAGGAGGCGGACCATGCGATGGGGGATCTTGGCGAGCATCGTGGTGCTGGCACTGGCGGCGGCCGCGCCCGGGGAGGAACCCGCTCGTTGGACTCTCGAACTGGAAGTGAACGGCAAGCAGATCGAAGGCTCGCCCCTGGCATGGGACGACAGCCGCGTGGACTTGCTCCTGCGCGACGGCAAAGTCTTGAGCTTCGCCCCCAGCGAAGCCAGCGGCTTCCGCAAGTCGTCGTCCTCGTTCCGCAGCTACTCGCTGGGCGAGTTCCGCAAACGGTTGGCCCAGGAGCTGGGAGCGGGCTTCGAGATCAGCGGCACCGGCCACTACATCGTGGCCCACCCCCACGGCCAGCGCGACTACTGGAGCCCCCGCTTCGAGGAGCTGTATCGCTCGTTCGTGCATTATTTTTCAGCCCGTGGCTTCCGGCTCACGGAACCCGAGTTTCCCCTGGTGGCGATCGTCTTCCGCAATCAGCACGACTTTCTGCAATATGCACGCAAAGAGGGAGCCCGGATCGGCCCGGACGCCAAGGGCTATTACTCGCCCGATACCAACCGCGTCTGCCTCTTCGACGTCAGCGGAGGAAATGCCAACGACGACAACTGGCACGATCACGCCGAGACGATCATCCACGAGGCCACCCACCAGACTGCCTTCAATACCGGCGTTCACCGCCGGTTTTCGGCCGTGCCGGCCTGGGTCGTCGAGGGGCTGGCCACCATGTTCGAAGCGCCCGGCGTTTGGAACTCTCGCCAGCACACCGCCCGCGGCGACCGGTTGAACCGGGACCGGCTGATGCAGTTCCAGCGATATCTCGAGCGGCGCAAGAGCGACTCGCTCGTTGACCTGATCAGCTCCGATCGCCGTTTCGACCTCGATCCCGGGGCGTCCTACGCCGAGAGCTGGGCTTTCTCGTTCTTCCTCGCCGAGACACAGCCCCGCAAATACTCCCAGTACCTGGCCTTCACCGCCAGGCGTCCCCCCTTCGCCGTCTGCACGCCGGCCGAGCGGATGGCCGACTTCACCGAGGTGTTCGGCAAGGACCTCAAAATGCTCGACGCCCACTTCCTCCGCTTCATCTCTGAAATCAAGTGAGGCCGCCCGTCAGGCGGAAAGCGGCATGTAGCATGTAGTGACCGGATTTATCCGGTCCTTCGTGCCACGTTCTTCAAGCGTGAATCGCCTGCCGACCGGCACTGCTTCTCGATGCCGCCCACGGCGGCACCTCCCAGCGTGGCCCGACGGGCCGATGCCGCGGGGGGTCTCGGCCAAAAAGTCGCGAGGACCGCGGTTCGTGTAGTAGGGGTAGGTCACCTGGCCCACGGGCGGGCCGCCCACTCCGGCCTCGGCATAGCCGCCCTCAGCGCCATCCGTGCCGCCGCGGTGGCCCAACAGGCCGCCGCCGTGTCCAAACAGCTTGCCGCACCGAGCGAACAGCCCACAGCCGTGGCCGCCGCAACGGCCGCAGCCGCGTTCGCGGCACCCATGGCCGATCTGGCATCCCGTGCTCGAGCTCACCAAGGTCGCCAGCAGAATGGCGAGAACAAGCCGCTTCATGATTTGGTCTTCCTGGGCCTTGGGTGGCACTCGGTTCGGTTTATCTTCGTTCGCCCCATCGCCCCTTCGCCTTGCTGGGCTTCGGGTGGCGGTCTTTTCGGTTTATCGACCCGATAACCGCCCAAATTGAACAAATCGCTATCCCAGGAGCTGTTGGCGCAGGCCCCACCTAGGATACAGCCCTCAGGGTCAACCCGATCGGACTGGACGCCCCCGGCCCACTTCTATTACATAATGAAGGTAGGCCCTCACTCCGGCGGCCCACTCCAGGGAGGCGAGCCATGCGATCCATTCTTTCCACGTCAATGCCGTGGCCGGCCCTGGCTATCCTGCTGGCCGCACTGCCGGCACGGGCCGCCAATCACAAAATCGAGCCCGGGCCCGACGCCCAGCAACAGGCGCAGGCCGCCCTGGTCCGGGCTCGTATGGGCGACGTGATCGAGTTCGCGGCCGGGCGGTTCGATTTCACGGGCACGCTGTCGCTCGACGTGCCAGGGGTCACGCTGCGCGGGGCCGGCCAGGACAAGACGATCCTGAGCTTCAAGAACCTGCGGCAAGGGACGGGCGGCGAGGGGCTCTCGGTCACCGCCGGGCGCTTCACGCTCGAGGACCTGGCCGTCGAAGACGCCCGCGGCGACGCCGTCAAGATCTCGGGCGCCGACGGCGTCGTCATCCGCCGCGTACACGTGAGCTGGACCGGCGGCGCCAGCGCCGAAAACGGCAGCTACGGCCTGTATCCGGTGCTGTGCCGCAACGTGCTGGTCGAGCACTGCCTGGTCCAGGGCGCCTCGGACGCCGGCATCTACGTGGGCCAGTCGGCCGAGGTCGTGGTCCGCCACAACAAGGCGAGCCGCAACGTGGCCGGCATCGAGATCGAGAACTGCGAGCGGGCCGACGTGTACGACAACGAGCTCACCGACAATGCCGGCGGCATCCTGGTCTTCACCCTTCCCGACCTGGTGGTCAAGACCGGCAGGCACTGCCGCGTGTTCGACAACCGCGTGCTGGCCAACAACCACGCGAACTTCGCCCCCGCGGGCAACATCGTGGCGGCCGTGCCGGCCGGCACCGGCATCATGGTGGTGGCCAGCGACGAGGTCGAGATCTTCGACAACGACTTCAAGGACAACCAGACGGTCAACCTTTCGATCGTGGGCTACGGGGCCACGCAGCGGCCGTTCAGCGACCCCGGCTTCGATCCCTACTGCGAAGCGATTCACGTGCACCACAACCGCTTTTCGGGGGGCGGCGACAAGCCCGCCGGCGATCTGGGGTACCTCAAGCTGCTGATGAAAGGCCGGCTGCCGGACATCCTCTGCGACTCGGCCGCCGATCCCGCCAGGCTGGTCGACGGGCAGTTGCCCGCCGAGCTGGCGTTCAGCTTCCACGACAACGGCGATGCCGACTTTACCCGGCTCGACCTGGAGTCGCTGATGAAGCTCGAGCTGCCCCGCGACCTGGTCAAGCTGGCCGGACTCAAGATCAGCAAGGCTGCGGCGCCCCAGGATGCCCCCCGGGCGGCCCTGGCCGCGGTGAGCCTGCCCGAGCTCGAGGCCGTGGCCGTGGCGGCAGCCGAGGTCGACTGGAGCAAGTTCCCCGACGACCTCGATGGCTGGCCACTGTGGCAAGGCAAGGCCTCCGGACAGAAGCCCCGCAAAGGCGTGATCCCCTACGATCTGAACTCGGCCTTGTTTTCCGATTACACGGTCAAGCACCGGCTGGTTCGCTTGCCCAAGGCAGCAGCCGCGCGGTACGCCGCCGATGGGCGCTTCGAGTTTCCCGTCGGCACGGTGATCTCCAAGACGTTCGCGATGCCCGAGAACATGGCCGATCCGGCCGGGCCCGAGCGTCTGCTGGAAACACGGATCCTGGTTTACGAGAGCCAGGCGCTCGGCTGGATTGGGCTGCCGTACATCTGGAACGACGAGCAGACCGAGGCCCGGCTGCAGCTTGCCGGTGGAGTCGTCGACGTCAACTGGATCGATGGCGAGGGGCGCCGGCAGACCAACGATTACCTGGTTCCCAACGCCAACGACTGCAAAGGCTGCCACCGGCACGAAGGCAAGGTGCGGCCGATCGGCCCGCAGGGGCGGCACCTGAATCGCGACTTCGACTACGCTCACGGCCGCGAGAACCAGCTCGCCTACTGGTCGCGCAGCGGCGCGCTGGCCGGTGCGCCGCCGCCCGACAAGGCGCCGCGCTTGGCTGCCTGGGACGACGAGAGCGCCGACCTCGACGAGCGGGCCCGCGCCTGGCTCGACATCAACTGCGCGCATTGCCACCAGCCCGGAGCGGCGGCGCAGAACTCGGGCCTGGACCTGCTTTCGACTCAAAACGTGCCCGTCAAGTTCGGCGTCAACAAGCCGCCGGTGGCGGCGGGCATCGGTTCCGGCGGGTTGCTGTACGACATCGTGCCTGGCAAGACGGACGAGTCGATTCTCTTCTTCCGCATCGCTTCCACGCATCCCGACGTCATGATGCCCGAGCTCGGCAAGCGGATGGTGCACGCCGAAGCAGTCGAGCTGATCCGCCGCTGGATCGCCGAAATGGACGGCGAGGTGGCTGCGGCAAAGCGATAAGCGTGCTCCAGTCACAGAGGTCAGAAGTCAGAAGTCAGAGGTCAGAGGGAACGCTTGCGCGTTCGCCCCATCCCCCCATCGCCTCATCCCCTCATCCTCATTCCCCCCTTCCCCCGCTGCAAGTCCGCCGCAGGAGGAATCTCCCCTTCCCCCCTT
>JBBDNX010000101.1:0-1367 GCA_040877345.1 Pirellulales bacterium | reverse complement strand
GGCCGCGGGAGATAGTGCGACGGATGGCTTCCAGTGTGTCCTTTCGGTAAGCGTGCGTGAGTGAATCAGGGCGTTCTGCTAGCGTGGCTCTCCGGGGGCGCAACCTCGGGAGGGCGGCGGATGAGCGGACGGCTAAACAGTGGAACTCCGGCCGAGTTGGCTCGGTTGGCGCCGCGATTCGCGGCCTGGCGGCGCTCCCGCCAGTTCGGGAGCGGAATCCCCCAGCCCCTCTGGGACGCCGCCGTCGCCCTGGCGGCCGGGGCGACGGCACATGGAATGTGCCTGCTACTTTCGAGCGGCGGTATCGTACTTCCAGGCGGCCGCTTCTTCACCGTCGAGACGCAACGTCAAGCACTTGGCGCTGCCGCCGGCCTTGACGAACTCGTCGAGCCCAGTGGCCACCGGGCTGAAGCCGCGCGAGGCCAACTCGCGGTGCAGCTCGGGGCAGCCCTCGTTGGTGATCACCGTGCGACCAATCACCACGGCGTTGCAGGCGAAACGCCGCGCCTCTTCCTCGGTCACCGCGATTAACTCGTCCACCAGCTCCTCGAGCGCTCGGACGCCATACTCGTCGAAGGCCTGGGGGTAATAGGTCGCCAGGCCGGGCGCCAGCGGGCAAAAACAGGTGTCGAGATGGTAGTAATAGTCGTCCACCAGCTCCAGGGGAATCACGCGGCAACCGAGCATCTGGGCTATCTGCTGGTGGCCGCGGGCGTCGCTGCGAATGCGATAACCGGCGAACAACGTGTCGCCGCAGAACAACGCGTCGCCGGCCCCCTCGAAGTAAACGTTCTCCGGCGGCCGCAAGACGCGAAAACCATGCGCGGTGAGCCACTCCTCGAACAGCGGCTCTTCTCCCTGCCGCTCCGGATGCCGAAAGTGCGAAAGCACCGCCGTGTCGTGGTAGATCAAGGCCGCGTTGGCCGTGAATACCAGGTCGGGCAGTCCCTGCATCGGCTCGATGGTCGATATCCGCGCGCCCGAGCGCTGGAGCAGGTCGTAGAGCATCCGCCACTGCTGGCCGGCCCGCTGCTGGTCGGTCTGGTGCAGCCGGTTCATCCAGGGATTGATTTCGTACTCGATCCCGTAGAAGTCGGGCCGGCACATCAGGATGTGTGGTTGTTGCTCGGTCATGGGGTCTCGGCCGGCAGTTGCCCTGGCGGCTGGTCGGCGAGCGCGTCGACCTCGGAGACCAGCGCCCGTAGAAACGGCTCGACGTCGGTCACGAGTCCGACCGTTTGAAAGCTCCCCCGGTCGTTCAGCTTGATCACCGTGGAGGGATTGATGTCGACGCAGACTACCTTGACCCATGCCGGCAGCAGGTTGCCCACGGCGATCGAGTGCAGCGTGGTGGCGATCATCAGGCA
>JBBDNX010000100.1:0-1374 GCA_040877345.1 Pirellulales bacterium | reverse complement strand
GGGCAAACGTTCGACGTGCTGGTCCGGCTCAGCGGCGTCCACGGCACCGAGGAGCTGCTGGAAAAAATGCAGGGCCAGGTGCCCATCGATCCGCCCTTGCCCGAGCCCGAAAAGAACCCCGGCGAGCAACCGGGCGAACAGCCCGCACCCGGCCCCAGCGACCGGCCCGGCGACCGCCCCGGCGACCGCCCCGGCCGGCCCGGCGACCGCCGCCGCCCGCGCCCCGCCTTGCCTCAACGAGAGGCCGCACGGCCGATGCCCGACGTCGTCAAGCAGCATTTCGAGTCGAAGCGCGGCTATGCCAACTATTACTTCAACACGCTCCAGCGGGCCCGGATCCATGCTGCCCTGACCGCTCACGGCGATTTTTCCACCGCCGCCGGCGAGTGGCTCATCAGCGGGCAGCTCGAAGGCGCCGGCGACGCCCAGTTCCACGTCTCGGACCAGCAAGTGTCGTGCGCGCTGCCGGGCGGCGAGCTGACGCTGGATGCCGGCGGCGACCTCACCTCGGCCACCGAGCCACCGGGCAGCGGAGGCCTGTTGGCCGCCCTGTACTTGTGGCGGCGGCTGTTGGTGCTGGGGCCCGAGCGGTTCGGCAGCACCTATTATTACGGCACGATGCCGCTGGCGGGCCATGCCGAACCGGTGGAGGTCCTGGTCGGAACGTATGGCGGCGTCGAGTGCCAATTCATGTTCGACGCCCAGTCCGGGCACTTGCTGGCCATGGAGATGTTTCTCGACTCGGACGGCGATCCGTGCGAGCTCTACTTCTTCGATTACGACAAGCTGGACGGGCGCGACCTGCCACGCCGCCTCGACGTGCGCTATGGCGACAACGTGTACGCCGCCTTCGAATTGGTCGATTTCACCCTCGACAAGGCGCCGGAGGACTGAAGTGCCGTCGCACTCGCTGCCGATTCATTCGCTCGCCTGTTGCCTTGCCGCCATCTGCGCCGGGCTGCCCCCCGCGCCCGCGCCGGCCCTGACTTCGTCACCCTCCTTCGCCGGCGTCATCCAGGAGGTCCAGCCCAAGATCGTCAAGATTTTTGGGGCCGGCGGGTTCCGCGGCCTGGAGGCCTACCAGAGCGGTTTTCTGATCTCCCCCGAGGGGCACCTCCTCACCGCCTACAGCTATGTGCTCGATAGCGACGTCATCGCCGTCACGCTCGACGACGGCCGCCGCTTCGACGCCACCCTGCTGGGCGCCGACCCCAGAATGGAGCTGGCCCTGTTGAAGATCGACGCCCGCGGCCTGCCGCACTTCGACCTGGCCCAGGCGGCCACGGCCGAGGCCGGCTCGCGCGTGCTCGCCTTCAGCAACCTGTTCGGCGTGGCCACGGGCGACGAGCCGGCCAGCGTGCAGCACGGCACCGT
>JBBDNX010000099.1:0-7211 GCA_040877345.1 Pirellulales bacterium | reverse complement strand
CTACAACGGCACGTTCATCGAGCCCTGGAACGAACGCTCGCAGCGGGGCTACGGCATCGAGGTCCTCGAACGTTTCGTCCGCGAAGCCGCCACCGTCGAGTTCGGCGGCCCGGCCGACGGACGCCACGAGCGGCTGCGGCAGGCCAGGATGCTGGCCTATAACGACATCTCCGCCGACCGCCAAACCGTGGCAGCCGTCCAGGCCATGGAGGCGATCCTGGCCGCGCACGCCGCGGGCCGCCCGAACTGCCTGGTGGAAGTCGATCACCCCCAAGGCGGCCTGGTGCTGTTGGCGCCGGGCCGCCAGTCGCCCGAGGTCCTGTATGCCCCAGCCGTTGCCGGAAGATAAACCCAGCCATCCCGGGCCGGCCGCCCAACCGCCGGCGGCCATCGCGCATCCCGGCGAGGAGCAGTCCAACTCGCTGCGCCGCCGCCTGGCCGAGGTCGAGCCGGCGGCCCTGCGCACGTTCACGCCGAGCCTGGGCGTGTTTGCCCGCAGCGCCGGCTCGTACCATTGGACGCCCGAAGGCCGGATGCTGGCCGATTTCTCGTCGGGCGTGCTGGTGATGAACTTGGGCCATAACCCGACCCGCTGGTGGAAGCGGGTCCTGGAGTATCTGGGGTTGAACCACCTGGGGGCGGCGGGCGAGTTTTGCCACGCCGTCACGTTGAACGCTTACAACGCGGCGACCGAGCTGGAGATTCGCGCCTGCCAGCGGCTGTTGGCCAGCTTGCAAGCCCAGCCCGGCGGGGCCCGCTGCCAGCAGGTGATGTGGGCCGCCAGCGGCAGCGAGGCGATCCAGAAGGCGCTCTGGGCGGCGCTGGACCGGCGGCCCGGCGAAGACATCATCCTTTCCACGCGTCACGGCTTTCATGGCAAGAAGGGGCTGGCCGGCGCGGTCACCGGCAGCGAACAGGATGCCGAGCGCGACCCCCGTGTCCGCTTCATCGGCTTTCCGCGCGAGGAGTGCATCGATCTGGCCGCGCGGCGGCGGCCGATCGACCTGGCGCCCTTCAAGAGCGAGCTGGCCGGGCTGTGGAGCCAGTATGGCCGCCGGATCTGCTGCCTGATCAGCGAGCCGTACCTGGGCGGAGGCGGCTCGTTTCATCCGCAGAAGGAATACATTCAGTTGCTCGAGCGGTTCTGCCGCGAGCACGACGTGGTTTTCATTCTCGACGAAGTTCAGTCCAACTTCGGCCGGACCGGCTCGATGTATGCCTTCAGCGAGTATGGCGTCGAGCCGGACATCGTCGTGCTCGGCAAGGGGCTGGGCAACGGCGTGCCGGTGAGCGCGGCGGTGGGGCGGGCCGAGCTGTTTGCCTCCATGCACTACGGCGAGGCGAGCGACACCTGGAGCGCCAACCCGCTGGCCAGCGCAGCCGTGCTGGCCACGCTCGATGAATACGAGTCGGCCGAAGTCCTGGCTCATGCCCGCCAGTTGTCCGAGGTGCTCGAGGCCGGCCTGACGCGGTTGTGCGAACTGGGGCCGGTGGCCCACGTCCGCGGCGAGGGGGTGGTGTGGGGGGTCGAGTGCGCCGCCGTCGGCCGCCACGCCTCGGCCGAGGTGGCCAACCGCTGCGTGGAGGCCTGCTATCGAGGCAACGCTTCGGGCGCGGCCATTCACCTGCTGGGGCCGCTGGCCGGTAATGTCCTGCGGGTGAGTCCGCCCCTGGTGATGCCTTTGGACGAGGCCCGCGCCTACCTGGACGCCATGTACGACATCTTCAGCGCGTTGGAAAAGCAACTCCAATGATCGAGCCGGCCGAGCTGATGCGGTTGGCCATCGACAAATGCCGGCAAGGCATCGCCGGCGGGCAATCGCCGTTTGGCTCGGCCATTGCCATGGGCGACCGCCTGCTGGCCGTGGCGCACAACACGGTGCTGGCCACCCTCGACATCACGGCCCATGCCGAGGTGAACGCGCTGCGGGAGGCCAACCGCCAGGCGGGCAGTATCCACCTTCCCGGCGCCATCGTGGCCACCACCTGCGAGCCGTGTCCCATGTGCCTGGCCGCGCTGCACTGGGCGCGCGTGGGCACGGTGTACTACGGCGCCAGCATCGAGACGGCCACGGCCGCCGGCTTCAACGAGATGCAGCTTGCGGCCCAGGACATGGTGCGGCTGGGCAAGAGCAGCGTGCACCTGGTGGGCGGCGTGCTGGGCGACGAGTGCCAGGCGCTGTTCACTGAATGGCTGGCCACGCCCCGCCACCGGGCCTATTGACGCAGTCAGCGAACGATCAGCTCGCGCAAGTAGTCGCCGTAGGCGTTCTTCAGTGGCTCGGCAATGGCTTCGAGCTGCGCGGCGGTGATGAATCCCTTATTGTAGGCCACCTCCTCGATGCAGGCCACTTTGAGGCCTTGCCGCAGCTCGATGGTTTCGATGAAGTTCGCGGCCTGCAGCAGCGACTCGTGCGTGCCGGTGTCGAGCCAGGCAAACCCTCGCGAAAAGCATTGCACGCGCAGCTCGCCCCGCTCCAGGTAGCGGCGGTTGACATCGGTGATCTCCAGCTCGCCGCGCGCCGACGGCTTGAGCGAGGCGGCGACGTCGAGCACGCGGTTGTCGTAGAAGTAAAGTCCGGTCACCGCATAGTGCGACTTCGGCTGCGAGGGTTTCTCTTCCAGCGAGAGGGGTCTGCCGCTTGCATCCAGCTCCACCACGCCGTACTGCTGGGGGTTCTTGACGGCGTAAGCAAAGATCGTGGCCCCCGTGGTATGCTCGGTGGCTTCGGCCAGCATGCGCATGAAGCCTTGCCCATAGAACAGGTTGTCGCCCAGCACCAGCGCCACCGGATCCTGGCCGACGAATGCGCGGCCGATCAGAAACGCCTGGGCCAGCCCTTCCGGCTTGGGCTGCACCGCGTAGCGGATCGAAATCCCCAGCCAGCCGCCGTCGCCCAGCAGCCGCTCGAAGCTGCCCACGTCCCAGGGCGTCGTAATCAAGAGGATGTCGCGGATGCCGGCCAGCATCAGGGTCGACAGCGGATAGTAAATCATCGGCTTGTCGTACACGGGCAGGAGTTGTTTGCTCGCCGCCCGGGTCACCGGGTACAGCCGAGTGCCCGATCCGCCCGCCAGGATGATGCCTTTGTATCCCGCCATCGACCGTGCTCTCCCCCTCTCGTCAATCGCTACTGTCGTCAATCCGCCGCCGGCAGCCCGAGCCGCTCGCGCGCGTAAACCCCGCTGGTCACCCGCTGGACCCAGCGCCGGTTGTCCAGGTACCAGCGCACCGTCAGCTCGAGCCCAGTCTCGAAATCCTGCTCCGGCTCCCATCCCAGCTCGTCGCGCATCTTACTGGCGTCGATGGCATAGCGGCGGTCGTGGCCCGGCCGATCCGCCACGAACGAGATCAAC
The DNA here is from genome assembly GCA_040877345.1 of Pirellulales bacterium. Lineage (GTDB taxonomy): Bacteria > Planctomycetota > Planctomycetia > Pirellulales > JAICIG01 > JBBDNX01. Next base: position 3,854 of record JBBDNX010000099.1, on the reverse strand, counting down.
CGCGAACACGGTCCGTGCGCGAGATCGGGGCAAAGCCGGTCCACCATTTCGCAAATCGACCGCACCACCTCCAGGTTGGTTCGCTGGCAGTTGCCGCCGATGTTGTACACCTCGCCGGGACGCCCCCGCTCCAACGCGCGCCGGATGCCTCGGCAATGGTCCTCCACGTACAACCAGTCGCGCACTTGCTGCCCGTCGCCGTACACCGGCAGCGGTTTGCCTTCCAAGGCGTTGAGGATCATCAGCGGAATCAGCTTCTCCGGAAACTGGTAGGGTCCGTAGTTGTTCGAGCAGTTCGTCGTCACCACCGGCAGCCCGTAGGTGTGATAATACGCCCGGGCGAAATGGTCCGAGGCCGCCTTCGAAGCCGCATAGGGCGAGTTCGGCGCGTAACGGCTGTCTTCCCGGAAAGCCCCCTGCGGCCCCAGCGAGCCATACACCTCGTCGGTCGAGACGTGCAGGAAGCGGAACCGCTGTTTGGCGGCCTTGTCCAGGCCGCTCCAATAACTCCGCGCTGCAGCCAGCAGCTCGCACGTGCCCACGACGTTGGTCTGGACAAAGTCGGCGGGCCCGTCGATCGAGCGATCGACGTGCGACTCGGCCGCGAAGTGCACCACGGCCCACGGCTGATACTGCTGGAGCAACCGCCGCACCAGGTCCCGGTCGGCGATGTCGCCTTCGACCAGAATGTGCCGCGGGCTGCCGGCGACGGGCTCGAGCGAATCGAGGTTGCCCGCATAGGTCAGCTTGTCCAGGTTGACAATGGTCCCACGCTCCTGGCCGATCCAGCCGCGGACGAAGCAACCGCCGATGAACCCCGCCCCCCCCGTGACCAGAATCGTTTGCATGCAGCCCATCATAGACCGGGGAAGGCGGAAGGCGGAAGGCCGGCGAAGGCAGAAGGCCCAAGGCAGAAGGAAGGTGGAAGGAGGAAGGAGGAAGGAGGAATCAGACGGGCTGCGGCACAGTCCCGGCTGGGATGCCCCCCGCTCTTCGTCGTCGCTCGTCTCTCAGCCTTCAGCCTCCAGCCCGCAGTTTGGTCGCGAGCGTGCCCCCAAGCCCCGCATCCCCAGCGACGAATCCAGAATCGGAATCAAAAACGTTTCTTCCGGGCAAGGCCGGCTGCCGAAGTTGATTACTGCCATCCTTTCTGAACGCCGCAAGGCGAGGAACGCCATGCCGAAGCTGTTTCGAAGTTGCCGCTCAATTTACCTTTCCTATTTTTCCAAGCCAGCCCAATTTCGCCCGCTCTATCGCCTGATACGGAAACGCCGGGTCCGAAAGATCCTGGAGATCGGCGTCGGCACGCTGGAGCGCACTGTGCGAATGATCGAACTGGCTGGCGGCCGCAACGGTCCGGCCTCCTATACGGGCATCGACTTGTTCGAGCTGCGCAGCGCTGCGGGTCGGCCCGGCGTGCCGTTGAAGCTGGCACATCGCCGGCTGAGCCGTTTGGCCGCCCGGGCGCGGCTGATTCCCGGCGACCCATTGACCGCGCTGGCGCGCACGGCGAACGCTTTGGGCACTTTCGACTTGATCGTAGTATCGGCCGACCAGGATCCTCAAAGCATGTCGAAAGCCTGGTTCTACCTGCCCAGGCTTATCAAAGATGGCACGTGCGTGCTGGTCGAACAGTCCGACCCGACGGGCGCACTCCAACTTCTCACCGTGCCCGAAATCGAGCGCCGGGCCGCTGACGCCGTCCCTCGCCGCCGCGCCGCCTAGGAGCACGGCGGGAGGAAGGACTGGGGCACGCTAACGCTTTGCCGCCAGGCACCCGCAGCCCATCTGATTCCTCCTTCCACCTTCCTCCTTCCTTCTTCCTTCTGCCTTGGGCCTTCTGCCTTCTGCCTTCTAGCTTCCCTTCGCCCCGCGCACGCGTATGATGGATGCAAACCTCATGGCCCCAGCCACGGCGGCCCGGTCCGATGGCATACTCCTCGCAACGTGTCTTGCAGCTTTCGCCGGACGAGCCCACGCTCGACGCGCCTCCGTCGGCGGCCGAGGCGGCCTGTCCGAAGGTGCAGTTGGTCGAAGGCAGCGGTCCGTGCCTCACAAGCCAGACCGAGTGCCTGCTGCGGATTCGGCTCCGCGCCGCGGCGATGGTGCTCTTTCTCGGTTCGGCCGCCTTTCTGATTCTGCGGCTGTTGTCGCTGGGCGACGCGGCCGGCCTGGCGCCGATCCTGGCGGCCGAAGAGCGGCTGGTGGTCTGGTTCCACCTGGCCCACTGCGCCGTGCTGGCCCTGGTGACGCTCGTCCTGTGGCGCGGCTGCCAGCGGCTCTCGATGCGCCAATTGCGGCTGGCGGAGCTGATCATTTTTGGCTGGACCGGGGTGTTCATGCTCCGCCTTCAGCACGCCAGCACGCTGCACAGCGCGATGGTCTACGGTGTCATGCCCGATCCGGTGGCCATGTGGTTTTCGCTGATCTTCACCTACGCGATTTTTATTCCGAACGCCTGGCGAAGGGCCGCCGTCATCCTGGGTGTGATGGCGGTTGCTCCCATCGCATGGCGGCTGATCGACGTTTATAGCTACGACCAGATCGCCGCCGTCGCACGCAACTTCCACCGGTTCGACAACCTGGTGGTCATGATGGCGCTGGGTTATGGAGCCAGCCTTTGGGGCACGCAGATGATTGGCACCTTGCGGCGCGAGGCGTATGAGGCCCGGCAACTGGGGCAGTACCGGCTGCGGCATTTGATCGGGGCCGGCGGCATGGGCGAGGTCTACCTGGCCGAGCACCAACTGCTCAAGCGTCCCTGCGCAATCAAGCTGATTCGTCCGAACAAGGCGAACGACCCGACGGCCCTGGCCCGCTTCGAGCGCGAGGTGCGGGCCACCGCCACGCTCTCGCATTGGAACACCGTGGAAATCTTCGATTATGGACGGACCGACGACGGCACGTTCTACTACGTCATGGAGTACCTGCCGGGACTGAGCCTGGCCGACCTGGTCGAACGCTACGGGCCGATGCCGGCCGACCGCGTGATCTACCTGCTGCGCCAGGTGTGCGACGCGCTGCGCGAGGCGCACGCCATCGGACTGGTTCATCGCGACATCAAGCCGGGGAACATCTTCGCGGCCCAGCGGGGCGGCGTGTACGACGTGGCCAAGCTGCTCGATTTCGGGCTGGCCAAGCCCTTGGCATCGGGCGATTCGCTGCAGTTGACCCAGGACGGTGCGATTACCGGATCGCCATTGTTCATGTCGCCCGAGCAAGCCCTGGGCGAGCGGGAGCCGGACGCCCGCGGCGACATCTATGCGTTGGGGGCCGTGGCTTATTTCCTGTTGACCGGCCAGCCGCCCTTCCAGGGCTCGACCGCGGTCCAGGTCATCGTGGCCCTTGCCCGCGAGGAGGTGGTGCCTCCCTCGCAGGTCCGGCCGGACGTGCCCGCCGACCTGGAGCAGGTCGTGCTGCGTTCGCTGAACAAGCGCCCGGACGACCGCTTTCAGGACGCCGTCGCGCTCTCCGAGGCGCTGGCCGACTGTGCCGCCGCCGGCGGCTGGAGCCGCGACCACGCCGCCCGCTGGTGGCGCCAGACCGACGACACCCTCGCCGCCGTCGCCGGCTAAAGGCACGCCCGAGCGACGCCGCATCCCGGTGTGCGCGCCGCGACTTGCCACCAGGCACTCCCGGAAGAACGACAAGGAGACAAGGCGATCCTCCGGCGGCGGACCTTCGGCAGGGGACAAGGCGAACGCGGCGGGATACGGACGAAGACTTTTGTTTCCTCCTGCTTTTCGTCCTGCTGCCTCTGCCTTCTGCCCCCTCCCCACGCACCACCCGCCACGGTAAACTACATGTTGACCATGGCGTTGGTCCTTGTGTCTGCCATCACCCTCATCCGACCT
>JBBDNX010000098.1:0-7219 GCA_040877345.1 Pirellulales bacterium | reverse complement strand
CGCGCCGGCGGCGAGACCGTCCCCCCCTCCGCTCTGGCCACGTGCGATTGCATCTCGTGGCCCACGGCCGGCGGCGAGCCCGCGCACGGCCTGGTGTACATGCCCGCCAGCGAGCGTTTTTATTCCGAAGGGCTACCGCCCTTGGTCGTGCTGGTGCACGGAGGTCCCACGGGCCAGGCGAAGGCGGGCTGGCGGGGCGAAGCCCAGTTCTTCGCCACGCGCGGTTACGCCGTGCTGCTAGTGAACTATCGCGGCAGCACCGGCTATGGCCGCGAGTACATGCTCAAGCTCCGCGGCAACTGGGGTGTGTACGACATCGAAGACGTGGTCAGCGGCAAGCAGCACCTGGTCGATTCGGGCCGCGTCGATCCCGAGCGGACCGTGATCATGGGGGGCAGCGCCGGCGGTTTCACGGTGCTGGAGACGATGGCCCGCCGTCCGGAGGCATTCAGCGCGGGCGTGAGCTTATACGGCGTCGCCAACCAGTTCAGCCTGGCCGCCGACACGCACAAGTTCGAGAGCCGGTATCTCGATTTGCTGCTGGGCCCCTTGCCCCAGGCGGCCGCCGTTTATCGCGAGCGGTCGCCCGTGTTCCATGCCGAAATGATCCGCCGGCCGCTGGCGGTTTTTCAGGGCAGCATCGACAACGTCGTGCCCCGCGAGCAGTCTGACTCGATCGTCGAGGCCTTGCGCCGCAACGGCACTCGCCACGTGTACCACGTCTACGAGGGCGAAGGCCACGGCTGGCGGAAGCGCGAAACCATCGAGCACTTCTACAAAGAAGTCGACGCCTTCCTGCGCCAGAACGTGATCCTCGCGTGAATTGGTGCTTGGTACTTTGTACTTGGATCTTAGCCCATTTTCTGCCCTCTGCCTTGTGACTTCCTCCTTCCTCCTTCTGCCTTCGTCCTTCTGCCTTCTGCCTTTCCTCCCTCACGCCAGCAGCTTCGTCACCAGCTTGCCTCCGACGTCGGTCAGCCGGAAGTCTCGCCCCTGGAAGCGATGCGTGAGCTTCAGATGATCAAGGCCGAAAAGGTGCAGGATCGTGGCGTGCAGGTCGTTGATGTGAATCGGGTCCTCCGTGACGTTCCAGCCGATTTCGTCGGTTGTTCCAATCGTCTGGCCGCCCTTGATTCCTCCGCCCGCCATCCAGAGGCTGAAGGCAAATGGGTGATGGTCGCGGCCCGTGTTCGATTCGCGGCCGCCCCGGTTTTCGCCCAAGGGCGTGCGGCCGAACTCGCCGGCCCAGACCACCAGCGTGGTGTCGAGCAGGCCTCGCTGCTTGAGGTCCTTGAGCAGGACGGCCACCGGCTGGTCGGCCATGCGGCAGTTGAAGGCCAGCTCGCGGTCGATGTAGCTGTGGTGGTCCCAGGAGGCGTGATAGAGGTTGACGAACCGCACGCCGCGCTCGACCAGCCGGCGGGCCAGCAGGCAGTTGGCCGAAAAGGCCCGCATCACGCCTCGCCCGCCTCCCCTGAAGTTCTGGTCCGGCTCGTCCGGCCGCTCCACGCCATAGGCGGCCAGCGTGGCGGCCGTCTCATTGGACAGATCGATCAGCTCGGGCGCCGCCGACTGCATGCGGAAGGCCAACTCGTACGAGGCGATCCGCGAGGCGATTTCGGGGTCGCCCAGGTGCTCGTAGCGCTTGCGGTTCAGCCGGGCCAGCGCGTCGAGGCTCTCGCGCTGCATCTGGGGCGAGAGGCCCGCCGGGTTGCTCAGGTTCAAGACGGGGTCACCCTGGTTGCGGAACAGCACGCCCTGGTACGTGGTCGGCAGAAAGCCGCTCGTCCAGAGCGAGGCCCCGCCGCTGGTGCCGCGGCCGGCGGTGAGCACCACGTAGCCGGGCAGGTCGTGCGACTCGCTGCCCAGGCCGTAGTTGAGCCACGATCCCATGCTCGGGCGGCCGAACATGGGCACGCCGGTGTTCATCAGCAACTGGCCGGGATGGTGGTTGAAGGCGTCGGTGTGCATCGAGCGGACCAGGGCGATGTCGTCGACGCAGCCCGACAGGTGCGGCAGCAGGTCCGAGAGTTCCATGCCGCACTCGCCGTACTTGGCAAACGTGCGCGGGCAGCCCATCAGGACCGCCGACTCCTTCTGGATGAAGGCAAATCGCACGTTCTTGGTCATCGACTCGGGCAGCTTCTGACCGTTGAGCTCGTTGAGCTTGGGCTTGGGATCGAACAGGTCGATCTGGCTGGGAGCCCCTTCCAAAAAAATGAAGATGCAGGCCTTGGCCCGCGGCGCGAAGTGCGGCGGCCGCGGCGAGAGCGGGCTCGCCAATGCCGTGTCGGTCGCGCCGCCCGCATCGGCAGCCAGCAGACCGTCGGCAGCCAGCAGCGAAGCCAATGCCGCGCCGCCGATGCCTCCCGCGGAAGTCGTCAGAAACTCGCGCCGCGAGCGGAGAATGCGTTCGTCGATTGGGCTCATGTCGGCACCTGCGCGCGGCGTCACTCCCGCGTAATGAATTCGTCCAGGTTCAACAGCGTTCGCCCCACGGCCACCCAGGCCGCCAGCTCGGCGTCGGATATCGCCGCCGGCCGCGGCTGGCTGCCGGCCAGTTGGGCGGCCGAGGCCGCGTCGGCCTGGCAGAGGGCCAGTTGGGCCTCGTAGAGCGCGGCAAGATCCGCTAGTTCATCATCGCCGGGCGAGCGTGCCAGGCAAAGCCGAAACGCATAGCGAAGCCGATCGGCCTGAGCGTCTGCCGAGTCAGGGCTGGCTGAATCGGGGCCGGCGGAATCCCTGTCGCCCGCCGCGGCCACGATCCGGCGGGCCAGCGCTTGCGCGCACTCGAAAAACACCGGGTCGTTCAAGAGCGTCAGCGCCTGCAGCGGCGTGTTCGACCGCTCACGGCGGGTGCAGGCCACGTTGCTGTCGGGCGCGTCAAAGGTCATCAGCATCGGATAGGGGCTGGTCCGCTGGAACCAGGTGTACAGCCCGCGGCGATAACGGTCCGCCCCGCTGCTCTCGACCCACTTGGCGCTGTCGGCGTAGGTCAGCTCCGAGATGCCCGCCGGCTGCGGCGGACGCACGCTGGGGCCGCCGATCGCCGGGTTCAACAAGCCGCTGGCGGCCAGCGAGAGGTCGCGGATCACTTCGGCCTCGACGCGCAGCCGCCGCTGCCGGGCCAGCAGAACGTTGCTCGGGTCGCGCTGGAGATGCTCCGGCAAAGTCCGCGACGACTGCCGATAGGTGGCCGACGTCACGATCAGCTTGTGCAGCCCCTTGAGGCTCCAGTCGTGGGCGACAAATTGCCCCGCCAGCCAGTCGAGCAGCTCCGGGTGGCTGGGCGGCTCGCCCTGCGTGCCGAAGTCGTCATCGGTCGATACCAGGCCACGGCCAAAGTGCCTGGCCCACACACGGTTGACCGTGACCCGGGCTGTCAGGGGATTGGCGGGATCGACGAGCCACGCGGCCAGATCCAGCCGGTCCGGCGGGGACGCTCGCGGCTTGATTGGATGCAAGACGGCCGGCGTGTGCGGCTCGACCCGCGCTCCCGGCTGCAGAAAATCGCCCCGAAGCAGGATGTGCGTCTCGCGCGGCGCGCTCGCCTGGGCCACCGCTTGCGCCTTGGTCACGGTGCCGGGATCGACCGGCGCCTTGGCCGCGTGCTCCGCCAACGCCTGCTTCAATTTGGCCAGCTCCGGATCGGCAGTCCGGTGGAACTCGGTCAGCTCCGACAGCTCGTCAGCCGTCCGCTCGGCCGCCGGTTTGGCCAGGATGCCGGCCAGCCGGCTGGAAACGCCCTTGGCGTCCAACGGACCGCTGGACGACGTGATCGAAATCCTCAGCCGGCCGATGGTGTGCTGTTGGCCATGCTGCTGATCCAGCGTGAACGTCAACCGGCGGCTCCCCTCGCCGGCCGGCGGCTGCCCGGTTTCGAAAACAGTCTCGAAAACAGTCTCGAAGACCGCCACGTGATCGCGCCCGAACTGCGGCGCCACCGCCCACCCGGTCTTGGTGTCGCCATCGACCGCGCCCGCCGGAGGAAAACCATCCTGCGCGAAGTCGGCCTGACCGCCTGCCAGCCCTACGATCTGCGGCTCGCCCGCAGCGCCCGCCAGCGTGGCCGCCAGGCGCAGCTCAGACAGCACAAAATTGCCATGCGCCACGCGGCCCGGGCCCTTGGCCGGCAAGCTCGGATCGGACAGGACTTCCAGCCGCAGGCCGGTGATGGCCGCCAGGTCCGTAGCGGCCGTAATCGTGTACGTATCGGTATCGGGGTTTTTTCCTTCCACCAGCAGCGAGCCGTCGCCTTGCGTCTTCAACGTCGCGCCTCCGGCCGAGGTGGCACTTTCAGGCTCCAGCATGGTCCAAACGGTGAGCGCATTGAGGTCGAGGCCCTTTTCCCACTCCGCCTGGCGCGACGCGAGCTCCTCCCGCTCGAAGCGTTCGACTTCCGCCGCCAGTTTCGCCTGCTCCTGGTCGAACACCTGCTTGGCCTCGCGGTAGGTGGCCGCCTGCTCGGGCAGCGGCGCGGGCAGGTCGACTTCGTCGAGGCTGTTGAAGAAGGCAAAAAGACCGTAGTACTCGCGCTGGGCCAGCGGGTCGTACTTGTGCGTATGGCATTGGGCGCAGGCGACCGTCAGGCCGAGCCAGATCGAGCCGGTCGTGTTGACTCGATCGACGGTTTTTTTAACGCGGTCCTCTTCAGGGTCAACGCCGCCTTCGCGGTTCGTCAGCGTGTTGCGGTGCAAGCCGGTCGCGATCCGGGCCGACTCGTCGTCGCCGAGCAGGTCGCCGGCCAACTGCTGGATCGTAAACTGGTCGAACGGCAGATCGTGGTTCAAGGCCTCGATCACCCAATTGCGATACCGCCAGGCGTGGGGCCGGCCGGTGTCTTTTTCGTAGCCGTCGCTGTCGGCGTAGCGGGCCAGGTCCAGCCAGTGCCGGCCCCAGCGCTCGCCGTAGTGGGGCGAAGCGAGCAGCCGATCGACCAGCCGCTCATACGCATCGGGCCGCGCGTCGCTGAGAAACTCGTCCACTTCGGCCGGCGCCGGCGGCAAGCCCAAAAGGTCGATCGAAAGCCGGCGGATCAGCGTGGCGCGGTCCGCCTCCGGCGAGGGCTCGCGGCCCGCGCCGTCGAGCCGGGTCAACACAAAAGCATCGATCCCATTGCGGATCCGGCCGGCATCGGCCACCTGGGGCACCGCCACCGGTTCGATCGGCTTGAACGACCAATGATCGGCGCCCCCCGCCTGTGCAGCGGCCGGTTCGTCGGCCCAGGCGGCGCCCTGGTCGATCCAGGCCCGCAGCAGAGCGATCTCGGCGGCCGAGAGCCGCTCGCCGTCGGGCGGCATGACGATCTCGTCGTCATTGAGTCCCGTGACATATCGGATCAAGCGGCTATCGGCGCTCTTGCCCGGCACCAGCGCCGGACCGCTGTTGCCGCCGCGCAAGGCATCGTCCTTCGTATCGAGCCGCAGGCTCGCCTCGGCCGTTTCGGCGCCGTGGCACGAATGGCAATGCTTGGCGAGAATCGGCTGCACGTCGCGGGCGAAATCGACCGCGTCGGCCGAAGGCGCCGGCAGCCCTGCCTCGCCACTGTCTGCGGGCTGCACTGCACCTGGCGTCGGCCCGGCACCCTGTTCCGCCTCGTCCGCGGCCTGGGCCGAAGCGAGCCAGCCGCCCAGCGCGACAGCCAGCACGGCGAGCAATCGCGGAGTCGAGAGGCGGGGTCGGAGCCGACGCATTCTTTTTCAGCTCCAGAAGTCGGTGGGCAGCGGCGCGTGGCCGCGGAGCTATCCAGGCAGGCCAACCCTTGATTACAGCCGGGCCAGCGGGAAGTGTCAAGGGAGGGAGGAACCGGTAGCGGTTCAGCTTGAAATGAAGTTCATTTCCAGAATTGCCACGACTTCCGCAGGACCGCTTGCCTGATAATGTCCAGTGCGGATGATTGAGCTTCACGGCAATCCTGCTTAAACCCCACGAACGATGACTTCAACAGCACGTCCCCCGGTTCTAGTGCAGCGGCGGCCCGGCGTTCTTTTCTCACGACATCGTTAACTTGGTCAGCGATCAAGACCGTGAAAATGGGCCCAAGACCTTTGACCGCCTCGTGGACCAATGCTGCGGCATCAGATTCCGAGGCGGCAAGCGTGCGGGCCAGGATTGCATAACACAGGTCTTCTTGCTCAAAGAGGTGTTCTTGCTCAATCGGTGCATTGCGGTCCGTCGGAAACCCTTCCGCAAGGATTACGCCGTCCTGGAAATCGTCATGGAGCCGATGCACGACCACGCCGAACCAAAATGCTCTTACCATCATGGGCGGACCCGGCATTTTGCAGTGGGGCAGTTTCAAACTGATCCACTACGGAGAACCCGGCAGTTTCTTCCGGCGAGAGGCAAGACCCATGGCTGCCAGGCATTCACCCTGCTTCACCGGCTCCGTGAACTCGCCGCCGTCGACCAGATCTTGAAGAGACGGCTTCGTGCCTTGAAACCTGGCCCGCACCTCCAAATCGCGCTGAACCTGTTGGGCGGAACGTCGATAGGTCCGTTTGCTCGCCATTTTCAACACCGTCTAAATTTGCTCACGCCGCTCGGTGGCGCGCGGTTCAAAGATTCAAAGGCCTTGTTGACAAGGATATCGCAAAACCGGCTATAACAGATACCTGCATCGAGGCGTGAACCCAGCGGAATATCGATGAGCCAAACCCTACGCCAGCGTTTGTTCGACGAAATCGATTCGTGGGTCCTGATCGACCCGCATACGCACATCAACCCGCATGCGCCGGCCTCGACGAGCCTGGCGGATATCCTGGGGTACCACTACTACACCGAGCTGGCCCACTCGGCCGGCCTGCCGAAAGAACGGATCGAAGAGCCGCTGCTGGACCCCAGGGAAAAAACCCGGCGGCTGGTCGAGGCGCTGGAGCCGCTGGAGAACACGGTCCAGTACAGTTGGCTGATCGAGATGGCCCGCGAGTTCTTCGGTTTCCAGGACGATCGGCTGACGCCGGACAATTGGCAGGGGCTGTACGAGGCGGCCGCCGCCAAGGCACGCACACCGGGCTGGGCCGGCGAGGTGCTCAATCGCAGCAAGTTGGAAGCGGTCTTTCTGACCAACGACTTCGACGACTCGCTGGAAGGATTTGACACGCGGGTCTATATCCCCTGCCTGAGGACCGACGACCTGGTGTTCCACCTGGCCAAGAGCGAAGTCCGCCGCCGGCTGGAACAGGCCAGCGGAGTCGGCGTGGGCGGCGCGGGCACGCTG
>JBBDNX010000097.1:0-7254 GCA_040877345.1 Pirellulales bacterium | reverse complement strand
CGGGCTGGCGTTCGTGTGCGCCGCCCGCGGGTACAAGCTCAAGGTGACCATGCCCGAGAGCATGAGCCTGGAGCGGCGGCGGATGCTGAAGGCGTTGGGGGCCGAGCTGGTGCTCACGCCCGCCGCCGAAGGGATGCCGGGTGCGGTCCGCAAGGCCGAAGAGATCGTGGCCGAGAACGCCAACCACTACATGCCGCAGCAGTTCAAGAATCCGGCGAATCCTGAGATCCACCGCAAGACCACGGCCGAGGAGATCTGGCGGGACACGGAAGGCGCCATCGACATCTTTGTCTCGGGTGTGGGAACGGGAGGCACCATCACGGGCGTGGGCGAAGTGATCAAGAGCCGCAAGGCCGACGTGCAGATGATCGCCGTCGAGCCGGTCAACAGCCCGGTCATTACACAGCGGCTGGCCGGGCAGCCGCTCAAACCGGGAAAGCACACCATCCAGGGCATCGGCGCCGGCTTCATCCCCGATGTTTTGAACCTCGACGTGATCGACGAGGTAGTCCAGGTGACCGACGACGACGCCATGGAGACCGCCCGCAACCTGGCCAAGCTGGAAGGGCTGATGTGCGGCATCAGCGGCGGTGCCGCCGCCTGGGCCGCCATCGAAGTCGCCAAGCGGCCGGAAAACGCAGGCAAGCTGCTGGTGGTCGTGCTGCCTGACATTGGCGAGCGGTACCTCTCGACCAGGCTGTTCCCTGAATGATCCCATCCACGCCCGCCTCTGGGCAGCCAGCGGATGCCGAGCCGGGCGAGGCGTGCAGGAAAGCGGCGCCGGCAGCCCACGTCAACCTGGTGCGGCGACTGTACAACTGGGTTCTCGGCTGGGCCGACACCCCCTACGGCACCCCTGCCCTGGCCGCGATCAGCTTTGCCGAGAGCTCGTTCTTCCCGATCCCGCCCGACGTGCTGCAGATTGCCCTGTCGATAGCCAGGCCGCGGCGGTCGTTCTACTATGCGGCCGTCAGCGCCATTGCCTCGGTGCTGGGCGGCATCGCCGGTTGGCTCATCGGCTATGCGCTGTGGGCTTCGGTGGGAGAGTTCTTTTTCAACTATGTGCCCGGCTTTTCCCGGCAGAACTTCGACCACGTGGCGCGGCTCTACGGCGACAACGCCTTTCTGGCGATCGTTGGAGCGGCCTTCACGCCGATTCCCTACAAGCTCTTCACGGTGGCGGCCGGGGTGTTCCAGGTGCCGCTGGAAACGCTGATCGTGGCCTCGGCCGTGGGCCGCAGTGGGCGGTTTTTCGCCGTGGCACTGGTGATCTTCTTCTTCGGGGCGCCTGCCAAGTACGTGCTCGAGCGGTATTTCGAGTGGATCACACTGGCACTGTTCGCCATGCTGGTGGGTGGATTCCTGGCGGTCCGCTACCTGCTCGGTTAAATTTGGGCCATGAGCAGCCCGGCCCCTGACCCCGTCTTCAAGAGCGCCCGCCGCGAAGCGATTGTGGTCCTGCTGATCTGGGCCAGCGCGCTGGTGTATACCATTGGGTTCTGTTACCAGTTCGGCTACCACCGGCCGGTGGAGCAAATCGGCTTCATCCTTGGATTCCCGGACTGGGTCTTCTGGGGCATCCTGGCCCCCTGGGCCGTTTGCACGCTGCTGTCCGGCTGGTTCGCTTTCGGCTTCATGAGGGATGAAGACCTGGGCGCCGACGGCCAGGCCGAGGACGCGGCCGAAGAAACCGGCGAGGTGCAGCGATGACCGACGGCGCGAATGCCGCCACCGGGGCCGGCGTCGGGACCCTGGCCGCCCTGCTGGTGTTCATTGCCGCCTCGGTGTGGCTGGGCACGTTGGCTCAACGCGCCGTCGAGAAGGGCTCGTTTTTGAAAGGTTACTTTCTGGGCAACCGGGGACTCGGCGCCTGGGCGCTGGCCCTGACGGCGACCGTCCAGAGCGGCGGCACGTTCATGGGCTTCCCTTCTTACGTCTACAGCTATGGCTGGGTGGTGGCGTTGTGGATCGCGGCCTACATGGTGGTTCCGCTGACGGGCTTCGGAGTGCTGGGCAAGCGGCTGGCGCAACTGTCGCGGCGGATGGGGGCCATCACCGTGCCGGACATGTTTCGTGCCCGGTTCGAGAGTCCGGCCGCCGGCCTGATGGCGTCGCTTTTGATCCTGTTCTTCATGTCGTTCATGATGGTGGCCCAGTTCAAGGCCGGCGCCATCGTGATGCAAGTCTCCTGGCCGGGTTCGGGCGCGCTGACGCTGGATGAAGCCGGGCCGACGGGCGGCGACTACTACTACCGGTTGGGGCTGGCCATTTTCGCCCTGACGGTGGTGGGCTACACGTTGATCGGCGGCTTTCTGGCGGCCGTGTGGACCGACCTGTTCCAGAGCGTGATGATGCTGATCGGCGTGATGATCCTGCTGCCGCTGACCCTGCTGGCGGCCGGAGGCCTGCCGGCGGCGAGCCGCAACCTGGCCCGCGAAGTGGCGGTTCAGCCGCCCGTCGAGGGGGACGCCACGCGGCTGGAGAACTCCCTGCCGGTTGAGGCGCGGATGCGCGCCTTGGACGCCGCGCTGCGGCAGTATGCAGCGCGGAACGAGGGCGGCCTTCCCGACGATCTGGACGGGTTTGTGTCCGGCGGCATCGCCTATTACGGCCGCGGTTCAGCGATCGACCCGCCCGGCTCGACGCGCCGCACGTTGTTGGCGCTCACGGCCAAGGAGGCCGACGGGTGGCAAACGGCGCTCTATTCCAACGGCGTAATCCGCTCCGGCAAGCTCGGTCCCCCCGGCGAGCTGCTCACCGGTCCGGGTCCCGCCGGGTTTCATCCCCTGGGGATGGCGTTTTCGTTCTTCTTCGTTTGGGTGTTTGCGGGCATGGGCTCACCGGCCGGCATGGTGCGGGTGATGGCCTGCAAAGACACGCGCACCATCCGGCGGTCGATCTTCCTGCTGGCCTGCTACAACATGCTGATCTACATTTCGCTGATCGTGATCTGCATTTGCGGGCGGACGCTGTTGCCCGACTTGCAGAAGTCCGACGAGATCATCCCCCGCCTGGCATTGATGAGCACGGGGGATCTCTGGGGCGGCTCGTTCATCGGCGGGCTGATCCTGGCAGCGCCCTTCGGGGCGGTGATGGCCACGGTCAGCTCGTACCTGGTGGTGATCGCCTCGGGGCTGGTCCGCGACGTCTACCAGCGGTTCATCAATCCGGCCGCGTCGGAGACGACCATCCGCTGGCTCTCCTATTTTTTCATGGTGCTGGTCGGCACGATCGCCGTGGTGGCCTGCCTGTGGCCACCGGACTACTTGCAATCCGTGGTCGTCTTCAGCGGCACTTGCGGTGCGGCCACCTTTGTCGTGCCCGCCTTGATGGCCGTCTACTGGCGCCGCGCCACGGCGGCCGGCGCCATGGCGGCGATGGGTGCCGGCGTTGCCGCCGTGCTCTCTCTCTACTCGGTTAGCTGGTTGCAGGGCCAGTTCAAGACCTACCCATTGTTCGGCATCGACCCGATTGTCTGGGGCCTGGCCGCCTCGCTCATCGTCGGGATTATCGCGAGTCTCGCCAGCCAGCCCCCCTCGCGGCAGCTCGTATCGAAGCTCTTCGACGCCCCCTCCCCCGGCCGTTGACCAGCAAAGCCGCCGCTGATGAACGCGGTTCGAGCTGCGTCCCCGTTGAATCCCCGGGCGACAAGCAGCTAGGAAAGCGGCGCAACGGATCGCGCTAGGCGTGTCGACCGGCACGGCGCTCTTGCTATGGCAGATCTCCATCATGGAGAGAAGAGCGGATCTAGAGCGACACGCTCGACGATCTCACTGCGCAAGCCAACTGCACCAGATTGGGCTCGCTCTGCAGCATTACCATGACGCTGTCAAAATCGATGCAGCGGGAAACCCTCAATGCCTTATTTACCAGGGACGGCGGCGAGCGAATCGCGGAGTGAGTGAGCGTCTTGATGGTGTCTTAATGGAAACCGGCCGAGGCGGCGGTATAATCGGCTGGGGCTCAGTTGATCAACGAGCTTCCTGGCGATGTCGGACGTTACCCGCATCCTGTCGCAAATTGAAGGCGGTGATCCATCCGCCGCCGAACAGCTCCTGCCGCTGGTCTACCACGAGTTGCGCAGGCTGGCCGCCGCCAAGCTCGCCCAGGAGCAGCCGGGGCAGACCCTCCAAGCGACCGCCCTGGTGCATGAGGCGTACCTGCGGCTGGTTGACCAGAGTCAGGCTTGGAACGGCCGCGGCCATTTCTTTGCGGCCGCGGCGGAGGCGATGCGGCGGATTCTCGTCGAGCGGGCCCGGCACAAGCAAAGCCGCAAGGGGGGCGGCGGCTGGCAGCGGATCGATCTGGCGGCCGTCGAACCGATCACCAGCGGGCCCAATCTCGATCTGATCGCACTCAGCCAAGCACTGGACAAGCTCCAGCGGGAGAATCCTCGCCAGGCCGAACTGGTCAAGCTGCGCTTCTTTGCCGGCCTGACGAATCAGCAGGCGGCCGAGATTCTAGGCATTTCGACCTCGACTGCCGACAACGAGTGGGCTTACGCCCGCTGCTGGCTCCGCCTGGAACTTGGGGGAGGCACGCCGGCGATCGGCAAGAACCCTTAATTGCGGAAATTCTTTGGCGGCCGTTGGGTAACCCGCGGTCGCTTCTCGCACTGTTAATTAGGAGAAGGCTTCCAGGCCGGAAGCCGTTGCGCGCCATGTCCAGCCAACCCCTCGACGAACAAGCGATTTTCCACGCGGCCCGCCAGATCGACGATCCGGTCGGGCGCCGTAGCTACCTGCAGCAGGTCTGCGGCGACGACGCGGCCCTGCGCGAGCGCATCGACGCCCTGCTTCACGTTTACGACCAGGAAAAGGACTTCCTGGCCCAAAGCCCGTTCGTCACGGTCGACCAGCCGGTGGCGGAGAAGCCGGGGACGCAGGTGGGCCCCTACAAGCTGTTGCAGGTCATCGGCGAGGGTGGGATGGGGGTGGTCTTCATGGCCGAGCAGCAGGAGCCGGTTCGCCGCAGGGTAGCGCTGAAGGTGATCAAGCCGGGCATGGACACGCGGCAGGTGATCGCCCGGTTCGAGGCCGAGCGGCAGGCCCTGGCAGTGATGGACCATCCGAATATTGCGCGGGTCCTGGAGGCCGGGGCGACAGAGTCGGGCCGACCGTACTTCGTGATGGAGCTCGTCCGCGGCGTTCCCATCACCACCTACTGCGACGAGAACAATCTGCCGGTCCGCGAGCGACTGGCGCTGTTTGCCGCGGTCTGCCAGGCCATCCAGCATGCACACACCAAGGGGATCATTCACCGCGACATCAAGCCAACCAATGTTTTGGTGACGCGCCAGGATGGGCAGGCGGTGGTGAAAGTGATCGACTTCGGCGTGGCCAAGGCCATGGGGCAGCAGCTCACCGAGAAGACGCTGTTTACCGACTTCACCCAGATGATCGGCACGCCGCTGTACATGAGCCCCGAGCAAGCGGAGTTGAGCGGCGTCGATATCGACACGCGGAGCGACATCTACTCGCTGGGGGTCTTGCTCTACGAACTGCTCACCGGATCGACGCCGGTGGACAAGGAGCAGATGAAGAAGGCGGCTTTCGATGAGATCCGCCGGATCATTCGGGAAGAAGAGCCTCAAAAGCCCAGTACGCGAATCAGCACCGCCGAAGCCGCACCCAGCATTGCCGCCCACCGCCACACCGAGCCAGCCAAGCTGACCAGGCTAGTGAGAGGCGAGCTGGATTGGATCGTGATGAAGGCCCTGGAAAAGGACCGCAACCGCCGCTACGAGACGGCCAACGGCTTCGCGATGGACGTCCAGCGCTACCTGGCGGACGAGCCGGTGCTGGCGTGCCCGCCGTCGGCAGGGTATCGGTTCCGCAAGTTCGCACGGCGGAACAAAGGGCCGGCGCTCGCGGTCACCTTGATCTTGCTGGCACTAATCGCCGGCGTCGTCGGAACCACTTGGGGCATGGTACGCGCCGAACAGCAGCGCCGCATTGCCGAAATCAGCGCGCAAAAGGCCCTCGCTGCCGCCGAAGCGGAGAAGATCGCCAAAGAAGCGGCCCACGCGCGCGAAGCCGAGGCAAAGGCCGTCCTGAAGTTCGTCCAAAACAAAATCTTCGCAGTCGCACGGCCGCAAGGAGAAGACGGAGGCCTGGGCCGCGACGTCACACTTCGCCAGGCCGTTGAAGCCGCCCTGCCGTTCGTGGAGACGAGCTTCACCGACCAACCGGTCATCGAAGCCCAACTGCGAGTGACGCTAGGAAGATCGTTCTTGAACCTGGGTGAAGCGGACAGTGCGGCCGACCAATATCAGAAGGCCCACACGCTTTTCACCCAACACCTCGGCCCCGACCACTCGAATACGCTGGGGAGCATGTATGGTCTGGCCAACAGTTACGCCGACCTGGGGCGGCACGCAGAGGCCCTCCAGCTCCGCGAGGAGACGCTAGCCCTCAAGAAAGCCAAGCTCGGGCCCGACCACCGCAACACGCTCCTCAGCATGAACACCCTGGCCAGCAGCTACCGCGATCTCGGCCGGCACGCCGAGGCGCTCAAACTTCAAGAAGAGACGCTGGCGCTGCAGAAAGCCACGCTCGGCGCTCACCATCCCCACACGCTCGAGAGTATGGGCAACCTGGCCAATTGCTACGACACACTCGGCCGACGCGGCGACGCTCTCAAGCTCCGCGAAGAGACACTCGCGCTGCGGAAAGCCAAGCTCGGTCCGGACCATCCCCACACGCTGTCGAGTATGAGCAACTTGGCCAATAGCTACGACACGCTCGGCCGGCACGCCGCTGCATTCAAGCTCCGCGAAGAGACACTCGCGCTGCGGAAAGCCAAGCTGGGTCCCGAACATCCCGAGACGCTTGCGAGCATGAACAATCTGGCCGAGAGCTACAGCGCCCTGGGCCGGCACGCCGACGCCGTCAAGCTCTTCGAAGAGACACTCGCGCTGCGGAAAGCCAAGCTGGGTCGCGACCATCCCGAGACGTTGGCGGGTATGAACAACCTGGCCGTTAGCTATGAACAACATGGCCGGCACGCTGAAGCCCTCAGGCTTCACGAAGAGACGTTGGCGCTACAGAAGGCCAAGTTCGGCCCTGAGCATCTCGAAACGCTCTGCTCCATGCACAACCTGGCAAACAGCTATGCCAGCGTTGATCGACACGCCGATGCCCTTAAGCTCCGCGAAGAGACGCTCGCGCTGCGGAAAGCCAAGCTCGGTCCGGACCATCCCGACACGCTCCTAAGCATGAACAACCTGGCCAACAACTATGCCAACCTCGATCG
>JBBDNX010000096.1:0-7289 GCA_040877345.1 Pirellulales bacterium | reverse complement strand
CTCGTGGCTCGAGCGGCCGCGGCCGGTCGACACGCTGTTCATCGGAGGCGGCACGCCCACGCACCTGGCAGGGCCGCAGCTCGAACGGTTGCTGGCGACGGTGCTGGAATGGTTTCCGCTCGATCCGGGGGCCGAGTTCAGCGTGGAAGGCAATCCGGCCGACGTGGACGACGAGCGGGTGAGGATCCTGGCCCGGCACGGCGTGACGCGGATCAGCCTGGGCGGACAGTCGTTCGATGCAAAAAAGCTTGCCATTCTGGAGCGAGATCACCGGCCGGCCGGCGTGGCAAGGGCGGTGGAGCTGGCGCGGGAGCGGATCGGCTCGGTTTCACTCGACCTGATCTTTGCGACCCCCGGAGAAACGCTCGACGTCTGGCGAGCCGACCTGGCAGCCGCTTTGAAGCTGCGGCCCGACCACCTATCCACCTACGGGCTGACCTACGAGCGCGGCACCGCGTATTGGAGCCGGCGCGCCCGCGGGCAGTTGAGCCCGGTGGACGAGGAGATGGAACTGGCTATGTACGCCGAGGCGATCGATACGCTGTCGTCGGCCGGTTTCGAACATTACGAGGTTTCGAACTTCGCGCGTGCGGGCCATCGCTGCCGGCACAACGAGGTGTATTGGAACGCGGACGAGTACCATGCAGCCGGGCCGGGCGCGGCCCGCTATATCGGCGGACGCCGCGAGACCAACCACAAGAGCACCACCACCTGGCTCAAGCGGGTGCTGGCCGGCCAGTCGCCCGTGGCCGAGTGCGAGGCGCTGTCGGCCGAGGACAAGGCCCGCGAAGCCCTGGTCCTGGGGCTGCGCCGGCTGGAAGGCATCGACCGCGTTGCCTTCGCGCGCCGCTGGCACCGTGACCTGGACGACCTGGTGGGACAGAGTCTCGAGCGGCTGGTCGGCTTGGGCCTCATCGACGATTCCCACGGGCGCGTGCGTCTCACCCGGAAAGGACTGTTCGTCAGCGACTCGATCTGGCCGGACTTCTTGACTTGCTGAGCGGCCTGAGTCGGTAAACTGCCACGCCAATACCAAGAGGCCCACGGCAATGCACCACCAGGCGAACAGGTAGAGCCGGCCCTGCTTTAGCCAGCGGAGCAGCCAATGGATTGCCAACAGGCCAACGGCAAACGAGACAAAAGCGCCGGCCAGCAGGGGCCCGGCCGACACGGACGTCGGCGCGTCGCCCGCCAGGTCGATGGCCGCCAGCACGCCGGCGCCCGTCAGCGCCGGCACGGCCAGCAGGAATGAGAAGGTAGCGGCTGCTTCGCGCGACAACCCCACGGCCAGGCCGGCCGCGAACGGGGTGCCGCTGCGCGAGATGCCGGGCAGCGGCGCCAGGGCCTGGCATAGCCCGATCAGCAGAGCCTGGCCATAGCCCAGCTCGGTGTAGGCGGTATCGCCGGGCGGATATTTGCCGATCCACAGCAGCATCAGGCCGTTGAGCGGCAGCATCCAGCCGGTCAGCCGCAGGTCGACCAGCAGGCCGCCGAAATACTCCTTGAGCAGCAGGCCGACGACGGCCGCCGGAAGCGTGCCCACGGCGATCAGGCCCAAGACGCGGCGGTCCTGTCCGAGCAGTTGGAGAATCCGCCGCCAATAAACCACCAGGATCGTCAGCAGGGTGCCGAGGTGCAGGATGATCGCAACCAACAGTTCCGGCTCGCCCAGCTCGCGCGAGGTGAAGACGCCGAACAGCTTGCTCGCCACGACCAGGTGACCGTCGGAACTGATCGGCAGGAACTCGCTGATGCCCTGCACGATGCCCAGGATGATGATTCGCAGATAATCCATGGCAAGCAGCCAAGTATAGCCTGTCGCGGCCGCCGGGCGTCTTGATTTCGCAAGGCGTTGCACACGCTGCGGCGGCCACAAGGCCTTGTTCGGCCGGCCCCTTTGCCCGCTTGGGGGGGATTTGCCATAATGCGGTCATGTTCAAGAATCTGAGTCCGAAGGCGCTCGGCGTTTCGGCCAGTCAAGGCGAATTGATCGAGCTGGCGCTTTCGTTCGGGTTTCGAGGCATCGATCTGGACGTGGTCCAGTTTGCCGAGCAGGTGCGGGACCAGGGGTTGCCCAAGGCGCGCCGGCTGTTGGACAGCGCCAAGCTGCGGATCGGCACGTTCGCCCTGCCCTTCGAGCTGGACGCCGACGACGAGGCCTGGAAACAAGGTCTCGACAAGTTGCCCGAGCTCGCTTCCCTGGCGCGCGAGCTGGGCGGCAAACGCTGCCAGACCACGATCGCGCCGGCCAGCGACACGCGGCCGTACCATCAGAACTTCGAGTTCCATCGCCAGCGGCTGACCGAAGTCGCCGGCAAGCTCGAGCCCGCGGGCGTGCACCTGGCGGTCGGCTTCGAGGCCTGGGCCCACGAGCGCGAGGGCAAGGCGTTCGAGTTCATCCACGACTTGGATGCGCTATTGGTGCTGTTGGGCACGGTGACGGCCCGAAACGTCGGGCTGGCCATCGACCTCTGGCAGGTCTGGGCCGCCAGCAGTTCGCTGGAAGCCGTCCGCGGCAGGCTCAAGCCGGGTCAAATCGTGACGGTGGCGGTGGCCGACGTCGAGCCGGGCGACTGTGCCGCCCCGGACGAGTGCCCGCCGACGTCGCGGCGATTGCCCGGAGAGACCGGCATCATCCATGCGGCCGAGGCCTTGGCGACGCTGTCGTCGCTGGGCTACGACGGCCCCGTGACGCCGTGCCCCGACAGCAGCCGCTTTGCCGGGATGCGACGCGACCAGATCGTGAAACTGTGCGGCCAAAAGCTGGACGAGGTCTGGAAGGCGGCGGGGCTGAAGTCCGCCGGCGCGGGAATTGGCGCCCGGCGCTGACCCGACTGCCGCGTGCGCCGAATCGGCCGGGCATTCGGGCCAATTCTTTAATACCGTCTGTGCGGCCTTTCATGCCCGCGGCGAGCCGATTGAATCTCTGCAGCCCCGTTTCGCTTAGCGCCCCATTGGCCGCCGGTCGATCGCATATACGGATGCTCCGCTGCCGGGGAGGCAGCGCGGCACGGCGGGCACCCTTGCCTGGTGGTCACGGACGAATGACACTTCGCCGCTGTTGGCCTGCGCTGGTGGCTGTGCCGCTGGCTGGCACGGCCGGCTGGGGCCATGGGCAGCACCCCATGGCCGGCACATCGACCGCGGCGGCCCAGCGGACAGGGCAAGCGGCTCCCCTTTTGCCGTGCCGGCCCCCTTGCCTGGTTCGGATCGTGCGAGCAGCCCACGTCGTCACGGCCGCCTACCCCTCGGACCAGGCACGGCCGGAGATCGATTCGGATGCGGCCGTGTCGGTTGAAATCAGCCAGGCCAATGCGCCTCCGCGGACTTTGATCCGCGACGTGCGGGTCGTGCCGCTGCCGATTCCCCACGACGGCGCCATCAGACGGCTGCCGTCTCCTGCCGACGCCTGGTCGTCCATGCTGGTGCTCAGTGTGCCTCCTCACGGTCACCCGATGGGGACTGCGTCGCGGCAAGCCGAGGAGCATGTTCGTCGGGGCGACGAGCTTGCGGGCCGCGGAGCGCTGTTATCGGCGCGGGCGGAGTTTCTCAGCGCGCTCGACATGCTGAGCCAGGCGTTGGATGCCGAGTCTTCCGGCGTACACTACAGCCGGGCTCTGGCCGCCGGCCTCTTGGCCCTGGAAGAGGCGGAACACTTTGTGCCTTCCGGCGTGGACGCCGGGATCGACCTGGCTGCCGTGATCCGTGCGCACCGCACACCCGTGCTCAAGCACACGCCCGGCGCCGACCTCACGCCGGAGACGGCCCGTGAGGCTTACTTCACGTTTGCGCGGGAGCAACTGGGGGTGGCGGCCGGCACGGAGCCGGCCGGCTCGATGGCTCTGTACGGCCTGGGCAAAGTCTCCACCGCGCTAGGCGGCCACGATTCGCCTGTTCAATCCGAGGATTCCAAGGCGATGGTCTTTCACCAGGCCGCTTTGGCAACCGATCCCGACAACGCGCTGGCGGCCAACGAGCTAGCCGTGCTGCTGGTTCGCCGCGGGCGATACGAAGCCGCCCGCGAGCTGCTCGAGCGGAGCGTGCCCGTCTCGACCCGCTAGCGCGGGGTTCACGCAGAGTAGGCGTCACGCTCCGCGTGACGAGCTGCCTCACGCGGAGCGTGAGGGCTACTATATCGGGCGGCCGCATACGTGCCGAAGAGCACGCCGGTCCAGACGGCGTTGCCGTAAAGCGTGTACTTGAAGAAGGGCAAGCCGGCCAGGTAGCAAGCCGCCAGGCCGCCGGCCGTGTGGGGATACATGCTGCCGAACATCCAGACGGCCCCGTTGGTTGCCAGAAAGAACACGAGCGAGCAGAGCACCGAGCAGCCCGCGGCCCGCAGAATCAGCCGGCGTCCGGCCAACAGCGGGCGCAAGTATACGCCCAGCGCCAGCGCGGCATACACGACGATCATCGTCCGCACGTCGTACGGGCCGATGATCGCGTCGCTGAGCAGCAGGGCGACCAGCGGCACGGCCAACGCCACCGCCCGGCGGCGATACCAATAACCGGCGAACAGCGCCACGGCAGCCACCGGGGTAAAGTTGGGCCAATGGGGCAGCAACCGCCCGGCCACGCACAGCGCCACCAACAGCGAGAACATCGCCACCGCGCTTTGCCACTGCTTGCTCATCGTTTCCTTACCTCGTGCTACTGCCGGTCGTTATACTCGACGAACTCCCAGCGGACCACATCAGCCGCTGCCGGTTTGTACACGCCAAAGCTGCGGTCCGCCCGCTTGCCGTTGACCGAATACATCCAGTTTTTCTTGCCGGCCCCCTGGTTCTTCAGGTCGTCGATCTGGGTGGCAAAGGCCGTTTCGCCCCGGCCGGTGTACTTGAACGCGATTCCATGCGGGCTCTCACTGGCCGCCTGCATGGCATCCAGCACCGTCAGGCCGTCGCTCCAGGCGAGGCGGGTAAAGTGCTTTTCGACGCCGTCGCCATAATCGATCACGACCCGTAGCGTCTTGGCTTTCGGCTTGGGCGCCGCCGGAGCTTCACCGGCAGGCTTTTGTAGCTGCAGCGCCCTGCCCGAAGCCGCCGCGGCCAGCAGGCAGCAGACAAGCGTCCCCAGCAGCAGTGCTCGCGGGCGGCCTGGTCCGGCATTCATGCAACTCTTTCTCCCGGTCCCGCCTGCCCGCTCCCAAAAACCAGCGACATTGTACAATTGATTAGGCCGCATTGACAGCCGCACACGGCGAGTCGGCCCTGTCGCCGGGTGGCCGGATGGTATACGATTCTGCGCTGGGCCGGAGCCGCTGGCGCCGGCAAGGCGTGAAATGGCACATTTCAGTAGCCGGAAGGATTCGAATGGCTGACGCACCTGCCGCCAGGCTCACGTTTGCCGAGCCGGACATCGCCGTTGTGTCGCTCGATGCGCCCGATAAGGGGGCCAACATCCTGTCGCTGTCCGTGCTGGCCCAGTTGGAGCGGCTGCTGGACCAGTTGCAGCCGCGGCAGGACCTGGCGGGGCTGATTATCCGCTCGGCCAAGCCCGGCATCTTTATCGCCGGCGCCGACATCCGCGAGTTCGCCGCCTCGTTCGACGTTCCAAAGGAGCAGACCATCGGCGTGGCCACCCGCGGCCGCACGCTGTTTCAGCGGTTGAGCAATTGCCCGTTCGTCACCGTGGCGGCCATCGACGGAATCTGCGTGGGAGGCGGCGCCGAACTGGCCATCTGGTGCGACCGGCGGATCATGACCACGAGCGACCGGGCACAGTTCGGTTTTCCGGAGGTCAAGCTGGGACTGTTTCCGGGCTGGGGCGGCACGGCGCGGACGCCGCGGATCGTGGGGCTGGCCAACGCCGTCGAGCTGATCACCAGCGGCGAATCGATCGACGGCCGGGCCGCCGCCGCCATGGGACTCGCCAGCGACTTGGTCGACAGCGAGCGATTGGACCAGGCCGCCGTGGCCCTGGTGCGGGCCGAACAGACCTCCCGCGAATATCTAGCCGACCGCCAGCGCTGGACGAGGCCCCTGGAGATCAGCGAAACGGAGCTGGCCTTCCTGGGGGCGACGGCGTCGGCCTACATCCAGCAGCAGACCAAGGGGCAGTACCCGGCGCCGCTGGCGGCCTTGGAAGTGATGCTCGGCTCGGCGGGACTGGATGTCGAGGAAGCCGGCCGGCAGGAGGCCGAAGCCTTTGCCGAGCTGTTCGGCACGCCGATCAACCGTGCCTTGATCAACGTGTTCTTCCTGATGGACCGCAACAAGAAGGACCCCGGTGTGGAGGTCAAGTCGAGCCCCCGGCCGGTGCGGTCGTTGGGAGTTTTCGGCGCGGGGATCATGGGCTCGGGCATCTCCGCCGCCGCGGTGAAGCGTGAAATCGCCGTGACGATTACCGACACGGCACAGCCGGCGCTGGCGGCCGGCGTCAAAAACATCCTGGAAGAAGCGTCTTACAACCGGCAGACCGGCGGGCCGGACGTGCAGCGGATGTCGAAGATCGCTCCCCTGGTCAACGCCACCACCGTCATCGACGAGTTCAAGAGCTGCGAGCTGGTGATCGAAGCGGTGGTCGAGAACCCAAAGGTCAAGCAGGACCTGTATGCCCGGATCGAGCCCTTGTTGAGCGCCGAGACGGTCCTGGCCTCGAACACGTCAGCCATTTCCATCGGCCGGCTGGCCGAGGGGCTCAAGCGTCCCGATCGGTTTTGCGGCATCCACTTTTTCAACCCGGTGCGAAAGATGCCGCTGGTGGAAGTGATCCGCGGGCCGAAGACCAGCGACGCCACCGTGGCCACGGCGGTGGCTTTTGCCAAGGCCATCGGCAAGTCGCCGATCGTGGTCAACGACGGGCCCGGCTTCCTCGTGAACCGGCTGCTGCTGCCCTACATGAACGAGGCCCTGGAGTTGTTGCAGGAAGGCGTCGAGATCAAGGCCATCGAGCAGGCGGCCAAGAGCTTCGGCATGCCGATGGGCCCGATCACGCTCTACGACGTGGTGGGCTTGGACACCGCCTTGTTTGCCGGCCAGGTGATGCACGAGGCCTTTCCCGACCGCATCGGCCAGTCGGCCGTCTTGAGCGCCATGGTCAAGGCGGGCAGGCTGGGACAAAAAGCGGGCCGCGGCTTCTTCGCTTATCAGGACAAGCAGGGGCGCGGACAAAGCGATCCCGCGCTGGCCGAAGTGCTAAGGCCCTTGGTCCGCAAGCAGGTGAAGCTGAACGAAGAAGAGATTGTGGCCCGGTTGTTTCTGCCGATGGTGCTCGAGGCGACGCGCGTGCTCGACGAACACAAGGTCCGCGATCCGCGCGACGTCGACCTGGGGTTGATCTACGGCATT
>JBBDNX010000095.1:0-7331 GCA_040877345.1 Pirellulales bacterium | reverse complement strand
GACGGCCTTCCCAGGCCGTCCAAGGCGGGCAACGAAGGCCCACTCACACGAGCACGACGGACACGCGCTAGCTGCGCGGCATCGTCAGGATTTCCGGACCAGACGCTGCTTGGGGCTGCTTGCGTGGCGGCTCTTTACCGGCCTTGCCTAAGGTCTCCTCGCCGTAAAACAGCGTCGTTTCCTCCTGGCTCAACCGCGTGGAGGCCGATTTGCACTCCAGCTCGACGCGGAAGCGATGGTTGCCGCTGACGTCGGCCCGGGCGGTGATCCGATAAACGGCGTCGGCGCCCGCGGCCAGCGAGCTGATCGTGCCCAGGGCCACCGTGCCCGGCGATATCTCGTGCGGCCCCCCTTCCACCGAAACCGGTTCGATGCCCTTGGAAAAGAAGGCGACCAACTCAACGCCCTCGGCGCTCTTGGTGCCTCGATTCCTCACGCGAACCTCGAACACGGCGTCTTCGCCGACGGCGACCGGCGCGGGCGGGTCGGTGACGGCCAGTTCCAGGTCCGGCAAGGCAACCACTTGGGTGACTGCCGTGCCGTTGGCGACAAGATCGCCTTCGGCTGCGGCGACCACGTCGATGCGGTTCTCGCCCGGCCCCCGGATGTTGCACTTTAAATCGAGCGTTGCCTCTCCGCCGGCAGGCAAATGGTCGATCAGCCAGTTGACGCGCCGCGGATCGGCATCGAGCTGGCCGCCGGCGGTGCTGGAGATGTATTCGGCCAGTGGGGGCAGTGCCGCGGAAAGCCTGACCTGCCGGGCCGGCGCGTCGCCCGGGTTCGCCACGTGAATCCGAAAATTGCCGGGCGCCGCGGCGAACTGCTTGCTCGGCCCGGTGACCTTCACCTCCAGCTTGGCGCGGCGGACGATCACCTCCTCGGCGATCGCCGCTTGCAGTCCCCCGTCGGCCGTGGCTTCAGCCTTGATGACGAGCTGGCCGCCTTGCCGGGCCGCCAGCTCGATATCGACCACCTTGGCGTCGTTGGGCTCGATCGTGCCGATGCGGTGGCTGGAGGCGGGCGCCTGGTCGGGTCCGACGCCGAACAGCCGCACGACCACGTTTTCCGCGGCGCCGGTGCCGGGGTTGACCAGGCTCAGGCGATAGATTTCCTTGGCGCCGCACTGCACTTCCTTGGGGCCCGCAAGCTTCAAAACGAGCTGTGGCTGCTGAACCTCGATCGTGGCCTGCGAGGTCGGCCCTGCCGACGACCAGCGCAGCGCCAGATCGAAGGGCCGGTTTTCGCGCGGCACGATTTGCAGGGTCAGCTCGGCCTGGCTGCGGCCCGACAGACTATTGATCGTCCACTGGAAGGTTTCGCTTCCGCCTGCCGGCAAACTGGTTTTGCCGTTGGTCTGGCGGGCGTCGACGACTTCGGCCCAGGCCGGCAACGCCAGCTCCAGGACCACGCCTTCGGCCACCACGTCGGCATCGTTCGAGACCACAACGCGGTAAGTCGCCGGCTTGCCGAGCACGACCCGCCGCGGCCCGCTGGTTTCGACTCTCAGGACAGCGGCCGTGCGGGCAAAAAGCAGATCGCCGTCTTCGGGCGGCATCGCGGGGATCGGCCCGGTGGCGCGATCGACTCGGCTGGCCACCCGAGCACCAGGATCGTAAAGCGCACCCGGCCGCGCGGAGTAGGCTGGACGCGTGCCGCCCGTTGGCGTGTTTTGTTCTTCCGGCCAGGCATACCGCTCGCGTTCAACGGCCGGGGCGTACACCGGCGGAGGATCGTCGAAGTGGTCCACGGCCTGGGACGTCCCGCCGAGATCGGGGAAGAGCTGGTCGTCCGGAAAAATCGCGGCGGGGTCGGGGCGGCGGCTGGAATGCGGCTGCCTGCCAGCATGGGCTTGGGGTCTGCCGGCCGCCTGCGTCCTGCCGGCTGCGGGAGCTTGCCCCTGGCGTGGGTTTGCCGCGGTCCGCGGCGTGTGGTGGTGGTTGTGATTGTGGTGCTGGTGATGTTGGTGATTGTGGTGTGCCTGCTCGCCGCTGTCGCCCCAGATGCTGCGCCGGAAGCGTTCGAACCGCTCCGAGAGCTTTTGCGACGTCGATTTCTCTACGTCGTCGG
Source organism: Pirellulales bacterium (assembly GCA_040877345.1). Lineage (GTDB taxonomy): Bacteria > Planctomycetota > Planctomycetia > Pirellulales > JAICIG01 > JBBDNX01. Next base: position 5,264 of record JBBDNX010000095.1, on the reverse strand, counting down.
CGGCATTGGCCCCGGCCGCCAGCGCGACGAAGCCGGCCAATACCAGGCACGTGGCGACAGCGAGACGAGGCATGGCAATTCTTCCTGCCGGCTAAGGTGGTATACGGTCTCGTCGGTTGGTATCGGCACAAGGGGCAGGCGTGGTTGAGGGGATTCTTCCGATTGGGTGGACTCTTCTGGCGCGCGACCCCAGCCAAGGGGGTGCCTGAGCCAAGCCCCGCGGCAAGATGGATAAAGCGAGGGGGTTCGGTGAATGAAGTTGTCAGCGACAGTCCGCTAGGGCGCTGATCCTACCCGCCATTGCCGTTGCGGCTCATGCCGTCCCCTCCAGCCTCCGGCCTCAGGTCTCAGGCCTGCTCGAAAGCATCGTCAGCGGGTTTTGCCGGTTCTCCAGCGGCAGCGCGACCGGCTTGCCGGCGCGCTGCGATTCGAATATCGCCACGATCATCTCGGTGGCGCCGCGGGCTTCATAGACGTTGGCCATCGGCTGCCGGTTCTCTTCGATCGCGGAGATCAGGTCCTGGACTGCCAGCAGGTTGCCCGCTTGCGCGCCGCCGTCGGCGAGCGGCTCGGTAACGCCGATGCCGGCCGAAGAGACATCCTGCCAGGTTGCTCCACTGCGGCCGGGCGACCAGGCGGGGTCCGGCAGGTACTTCACCGAGGGGAGATAACCGGTGAGGATTTCGACGATGCCCTCGGTGCCGTGGATCTGCAAGCCGAATCGCGAAAGGCGGCCGGCAGTATTGCGGTAGGAATCGAACGACGCGGTGGAACCGTCGGCCATGCCATACAAGGCATTGATCGCGTCGCCCGCCAGCGGCCCGATGCCTTCGTTGCCCTCCGCCACGTCTTGTTTTGAAATCGGCCGGCCCTCTTGGCTGACGCGCGCAAAGCACCATTGCGGGTGCCCGCCGAAGAGGCGGATCAGATCCATCACGTGGCTGCCCAAGACCCAGACGTCCTCGCCGCCGCCGCGGCGGTCCTCCTTGCCGCGGCCCCGGTAATGAAGCACGCGCCCGATCTTGCCCGATTCGATGATCTGCTCGACGGCGTCGATCTTCGGGCTGTAGCGGGTCTGATGGGCGATGGCCAGTTTGGCGTGCGTGCGCTCGCAGGCCGCCACCATCTCGTCCGCCTCGGCCAACGTGCGGCAAAAAGGCTTCTCCAGGTACATGTGGATGCCCCGCTCGGCGGCGGCCACCACCATGTCGCGGTGCTGGTCGAGCCAGCGCGGGCCAATGCCGACGATGTCGGGTTTGACCTTGTCGAGCATCTCGCGGTAGTCGCTAAAGGCCTGGTTCACGCCCAGCCGCTTGGCGGCCGCGGCGAGACCGGGCTTGTCGTCATCCGCGACGGCCACAACCTCCACTCCGGGCGCTTCGAGCCAGACCGTGTCGATGCCATGCCCATAATCGCCCCGTCCGGTGCGCCCGATGACGGCCACTCGATATGTCTTCACGGAAGGATCTCCTTGTAACGGTCGGCCAGCCCCTTCAGACAACCGCCCCTCCAGACAACGCGGTTCAGCTTAGCAGATCGAGGCCCCGATTGCCGCCAGGCGCGCTTTGCCGCGTGCGGCGGACTGGTGTAGCTTAGCCGGTGGACCGCGTTTCGTGCCGATCAGAATAACGCCGCTTAGAATAACGCCGCTTAGAATAAACTGAGGAGACAGGCCGTGCCAGGGGATGATTCGCGGCTGTGCTTTCGCCCCGAGCTGTTGGCCGACGGGGTGTTCGTAGCGCCCGGTGCTCAAATCGTCGGCGACGTGACGATCGGCGAGCAATCGAGCGTCTGGTTCAACGCCGTGCTTCGCGGCGACGTGGAAGCCATCCGGATCGGCCGGCGCACCAACGTCCAGGACGCCTGCGTGCTGCACGCCGATCCGGGTTTGCCCTGCACGCTGGGCGACGGCGTGACGCTTGGGCACGGGGCGGTCGTACACGGCGCCGAGGTCGGAGACAACGTGATCGTGGGGATGCGGGCCGTGGTCCTGAACGGCGCGCGGATCGGACGCGACAGCATCATCGGCGCCGGAGCGGTGGTGACCGAGAAGACCGTCGTGCCGCCCGGCTCGCTGGTGTTGGGCATGCCGGCCAAGGTCAAGCGGCCGCTGACGGATGAAGAGATCGAGCACAATCGCCTGGCCGCGGAGCATTACGTGAGCACTGCCCGCCGGTTCGCGGCGCAAAGCGGCGAAGCGCCCGACCAGCGACGGCCTTGAAGGAATCTTTCCTCCCCAGTTTCGTCAGTGCGTTATGAAGAAGCGATGCAAGCTTGGCGGCCTGGTCGTGCTTGGGCTTGGGCTGGCGTTGGCGGTTGCCCTGGGCAGACCGGTCGTGCACCTTATCTATTCGGCGCTGGACGATGCAAGTGAGCTGACGGATCTGTCGCCGGGTTACGTCGACGACGCGAGCCGGTTGAACGCGACCCAGGTTGCCGAGGTGTGGCAGGTGCCGGTCGATGCGGATGATCCGGAGGGCCAGATTGCGCAGTTGCTGGCCAGAGCCAAGGCCGAGGGACGGCGCGTTTCGATCGCGGGGGCCCGGCACAGCATGGGGGGCCACACCATTTATCCCGGCGGCATTTCGATCAACATGCTGCCGTGGAACGGGATGGAGCTGGACGAGGACCGCAACGTCTTGAAGGTGCAAGCAGGAGCTGTGTGGAAGGACGTCATTGCTTACTTGGACCAACGCGGCCGCTCCGTGGAGGTGATGCAGTCGAACAACTCGTTCTCGGTAGGCGGCTCGATCAGCGCGAACTGCCACGGTTGGCAATACGATCGAGCGCCGATTGCTTCCACGGTAGAGTCTTTCCGACTGATGCTGGCCGACGGGACGATCGCCGGCTGCAGCCGCACGGAGAACCCCCAGTTGTTCTCGCTGGCGTTGGGCGGCTACGGGCTATTTGGGATTATCCTGGACGTGGAGCTGCGCGTTACGTCCAACGAGCGCTACCGGCTGGAGCAGCACGTGCTGGCGGCTGACGAGGCGTTGGCCGCGTTTGACGCCAAGATCAAGGACCGGCCGGGCCTGCAGATGGTTTACGCCCGGATGAACATTGCTCGCGATATGTTCCTGCAACAGGTCATTGTGAACGCTTTCTTTCGTGATCCCGTCGGCGAGATCCCGTCGCTTGCCGAGCCGGGAATGCCGCGGTTGAGGCGGGCGGTCTTTCGAGGCTCGGCCGGCAGCGAGTACGGCAAGGAGCTGCGATGGAGCACGGAGACCAAGGTCCAGCCCTTGTTGGCCGGGACGGCGTTCTCCCGCAACCAGCTCCTGAACGAAGGGGTCGAGGTGTTCGAGAACCGGTCCGCCGACTCGACCGACATTCTGCACGAGTACTTTGTGCCACGCCGTCGCGTGGCGGAATTCGTGGAGGCGATGCGGCGGATCATTCCAAGGCACGACACGGCTCTGCTTAACGTGACGGTCCGGTACGTGGACGAAGACACGGACACTTTCCTGCGCTACGCGGATCAGCCGATGATCGCCTTTGTGATGCTGTTTGTGCAGGAAAAAACCACCGCCGGCGAGGCGCGCATGCAAGCCCTGACCCGGGAGCTGATCGATGCCGCGGCCGACCATGAGGGGCGATATTATCTGCCCTATCGACTGCACGCGACGAGGGAGCAGTTCCGCCGGGCCTATCCACAATCGCGCGAGTTCTTCAATATGAAGCGAAAGTACGATCCGGATGAACTCTTTCAGAACCAGTTTTACATCCACTACGGAAAGTCAGACCAGGCGGCGGAAGGAGCCGTGGGAAGCCGCGGAAAAGTCCGAAAAGGGGACCCAGGCCGGGAGACAGCTCGAATTCGGGTTGACGAGGTTCGCAGGCAGCGCGAAGCTGCGCAGACCCACAACGCCACCGACGAGAGCACCGGCAATTGCAAGTAGGATTCGCATTGCATCGCTCCTGGTCAGCAACGCCGCCTAATGAGGACTAACCGAGCAAGCGCCTGGCGGTCAAGCTAAAATGCCTTGCACGACGTTGCCGTGCACGTCTGTCAGCCGATAGTCGCGTCCCTGAAAACGGTAGGTGAGCCGCGTGTGGTCAAGGCCCAGCAGGTGCAGCAGCGTGGCGTTCAAGTCGTGGACGTGGACGGGATCGCTGGCCACGTTGAATCCGAAGTCGTCCGTTTGGCCGTGCGTGTGACCCCCCTTGATGCCTCCTCCCGCCAACCACACGCTGAAACAGCGGTTGTGATGATCGCGACCGTCATTGCCCCCCTGGACCATCGGCGTGCGGCCGAATTCACCTCCCCAAATCACCAGCGTATCCTCGAGCAGTCCGCGCTGCTTGAGGTCCTGGATCAGTGCCGCGCTGGCCTGGTCGGTGTCGAGCGCATTCTGCTTGACCCCCGCGGTGAGATTGCTGTGTTGGTCCCACGTCTCGTGAAAAAGCTGCACAAAGCGGACGCCCCGCTCGACCAACCGCCGTGCCAGCACGCAATTGCGGGCGTAGCTCGACTCTTTCGTATCCTTGACGCCGTACATTTGGAGCATGTGGGCGGGCTCGCTGGCAATGTCCATCAACTCAGGCGCGCTCGTCTGCAGGCGATAGGCCATCTCGTAGCTCTGAATCCGCGCCGCGGTTTCGGGGTCGCCCGCCGTGCCGAGGGCCAGCTCGTTCAGCCGCTGGAGCGAATCGAGCGTCACCCGCTGCGTTTCCGCATCCACCCCGCGCGGATTGGACAGGTACAAGACCGGATCGCCGGCGCTGCGGAACGGAATGCCGCCGTACCTGGTCGGCAGGAACCCGCAGCCATAGTTGCTGGCGCCGCCGCTGGTCCCCTTGGCGCTGGTGAGCACGACAAAGCCGGGCAAATCCTCGGCCACGCTGCCCAGGCCATACAGCGACCACGAGCCAAAGCTCGGGCGGCCGAACTGCTGCGAGCCGGTGTTCATCATGATCTGCGCCGGAGCATGGTTGACCGCGTCGGTCCGCATCGACCGGACCAGGCAGATGTCGTCGGCGATGGCACCGGTGTGCGGCAGCACTTCGCTCAAATCCAGGCCGCTCTTTCCGTGCCGCTGGAACTTGAACCGCGGCCCCAGCAGCGCGGAATTCGGATTGATGAAGGCGGCGCGGTAGCCCTGCAGCAATTCTGCGGGAGGCAATTGGCCGTCGCGCTTGGTCAATTCGGGCTTGTGGTCAAACAACTCCAGATGACTGGGCGCTCCGGCATTGAACAGGTAAATGACGCGCCTCGCCTTGGGGGCGAAGTGCGGCTCGCGCGCCGCCAACGGATTGCTCGCCGC
>JBBDNX010000094.1:0-7336 GCA_040877345.1 Pirellulales bacterium | reverse complement strand
CCATTGACGCAACTGCCGGTCGGCCAGCGCGGCCAGGTGGAGCTGCAGATCTGGAGGCACAACGTCCCGGCCAATACGCCCGAAGAGCACCTGGAATACCTGGTGGTCACCGAGCCGTTGCCCGCGGGAGCCACGGTGGTCGAGCAATCGGTGCAGGGTGGATTCGAGCGGTTCGAGATCTCGCCGGGGTCTATCACGTTCTACGTTGGCAGCCGGCAGCACGTGGAACCGATCCGCTTCGACATCCACGGCTACTTGCCGGGCAGCTACCGGGTGGCGCCCACGGTGGTCCGCAATCCCTACCGGCCCGAGCAGCTCGCGGTCGCCGAGCCCAGACCGCTGGCCGTGCTGCCGCTGGGGGCGGCCGGCGGCGACGAGTACAAGCTGACGCCGCAGGAACTGTACGAGTACGGCAAGCGGCAGTTCGCCCGCGGGCGACACCAATCGGCCGGCGTCTACTTGACCGAGCTGGTCTCGAAATGGCAGTTGCAGCCGGAGGTCTACCGGGATGCCGCCCGCATGCTGCTGGACGTGCACCTGGAGACCGGGCCGGATGCGGCCATCGTGCGCTATTTCGAGCTGATCAAGGAGAAGTGGCCCGACGTCGAGATACCGTTCGACAAGATCGTCAAGGTCGGCGCGGCGTATCACGAGATCGGCGAATACGAACGGAGCTACCTGGTGTTTCGGGCCACGATCGAAGGCAGCTTTCAAGGCGAGAGCGGCGTGGCCGGTTTCCTGGAATCGCAGGGCGAGCTCTTGCGCAGCGTCGAATTCATGACGGGGTTGTTGGCCGCGTACCCGCCGGAGTCCTACGTCGCGGCGGCCGAGTACGCCTTGGCCCAGCGGGTGTACGCTTATGCGCCGCAGGCGGCGTCGGATCCCAAGCTGCGTGAAAAGAAGATTACGCGGATCGACCTGGTCAGCCAGGCCATGCGGATGCTGGACGACTTTCTCACCATGCATCCGGAAGATCCCGCGGCCGACCAGGCTTCGTTTTCGCTGGCCAACGCGCTGTTGGAGCTGAAAGCCTTCCGGGAGGCGATCGAGCGCTGCGGTCAATACGCCGAGCGCTATCCGGACAGCGACTTTTTGGACAGCTATTGGTACATCATCGGCTACAGCCATTTCGCGTTGGGCGAGCACGAACAGGCGCTGGCCATGTGCCGCAAGGTGGCCGAGACGATGCGGACCAACCGCCAGACCGGCCAGGAGCAGGAAAGCCTGAACAAGTGGCGGGCGATCTATATCCTGGGCCAGGTCTATCACAGCCTGGGCAAGGCGGCCGATGCGGTCCGCGAGTACACGCGCGTCGAGGACCGGTTTGCCGACGCCAAGCAAGCCATCGCCTATTTTCTCCGCAAGGAGATCTCGCTGCCGGAGGTGACCACGGTCCGTCCGGGCGAACCTGCCGAGCTGGCGCTCAAGTTCCGCAACGTCGCGCGCTGCGACAGCCGGGTCTACAAGATCGACCTGATGAAGTTCAGCCTGCTCAAGCGGAACCTGGGCGGCATCACCGCCATCAACCTGGCCGGCATCCGGCCGTTCCACGAGGCGCTGATCGAGCTGGGCGACGGCCTCGACTATCGCGACCGCACGCACAAGCTGGCGCTGCCCTTGAAGGACGAGGGCGCCTACCTGGTCGTGTGCCGGGGCGACGACCTGCACGCCAGCGGGCTGGTGCTGGTGACGCCGCTGTCGGTTGAGGTGCAGGAGGAGCCCTCTTCGGGCCAGGTGCGGGCGACGGTCAAGAATGTCGAGGGCGACAGTTACGTGCCGGAAGTGCACGTCAAGGCGATCGGCACGCGGAACTCCGACTTCGTTTCAGGCGACACCGATCTGCGCGGCGTGTTCGTGGCCGAGGGGCTGCTGGGCACCTCGACCGTCATAGCCCAGGCCGGCGATCACCGCTACGCTTTCTTCAGGGGCCAGACCGAGCTGGGACCGGGCGATCCGGCTGCTTCCGAGCCGGCCGGCGAGGCGGCCCCCGCCGAGGCCCAGCCGGCGGCTCCCAACCTGCTGGAGGGTCTCGACCAGCACAATCGCGATATCCAGCAGCGGCAGGAGGAATCGCTCAAGAGCCTCTACCAGCAGAACAAGAAAGGCATCAGCCCCTCGGAGGCGTTTTAGCAGTCGAAACGGGTCGAAATCGTCGCTGAATTCGCCGGAATTCAGAAGCATCGTCGCTGAACTCCCTGGGATTCAGGGGCGTATGTTATCGTAGTTGAATTCGCCAGAATTCAGGGGCGTGTAGCTGACTTCGCCGGAAGGGCATAACGGGGCGGCCGGTCCTATGCTTCGGACAACAATCGCTTTTGGCATTCTGGTGGCGCTGATGGTGGGTGCTGAAGCTTCGGAGATCGAACGCGACGAGAGGGTGGTCTTTTTTCACACCTGCGGCTGGTTCGATGCCGAGACCCAGACCTGGCAGGTGCCCATCCACGGCTGGATCTTCGAGCCGGAAGAGGCGTCGCGCAAGCGGGCGTTTGTCCGCAGACTTTTCCAGCGGAAGATGTCGCTCGACCCGGCCGGGCCTGAGCGGGCCAGATACAAGGCGCGGGCCAGCGCCTTCCTGGTCGACAACGAGGAAGGCAAGGAGGTCCAGATCGTGCTGGGCGGGCGCGCCTACAAGATGGAAGAGTCGGGCGAGAACGGCCACTTTTTCGGCAAGCTCAGCCTCTCCCCCGCCGAAGCCGACCAGCTCGCAGTCCCCGGCGCTGGGCCATCCCGCTGGCTATCCTACTCCGCCCTGACCCGGCCGGGAGACCAGCGCGTGTTTGCCGGCCACGTGGCGTTGGTCGAGCCGGAGGGCTTCTCCGTTATTTCGGACATCGACGACACGATCAAGATCTCCAATGTCCGCGACCAGCAGATGTTGCTGCGCAATACTTTTCTGCGCCGTTTCGAGCCGGTGCCCGGCATGGCCGAGCTCTACAAAGGCTGGGCGACCGCCGGGGCCGCGTTTCATTATGTCTCCGGCAGCCCCTGGCAGTTGTACGTGCCGATGGCCGAGTTCCACGAACGCAGCGGTTTTCCACGCGGCAGCTTCCACATGCGGCCCTTCCGTTTGCGGGACGCCCGGAACAGGGAAGTGTGGTCCTCGCCGGACGAGCTCAAGCGTCTGGCGGTCGAACCGTTGCTGGAGTCCTATCCCGGACGGCACTTTATCTGCGTGGGCGATTCCGGCGAGCGCGACCCCGAGATTTACGGTTCACTGGCCCGCCGCTTTCCCGACCGGATCCGGGCTGTTTGCATCCGCAACGTCAGCGGCGAGTCGGCCGACGACGTTCGCTACGCCCGCGCCTTCGAAGGCGTGTCCCGCGACCGCTGGCGGCTGTTCGACGATCCCGCCGAGCTGGCCGGCCTGATCGAGCCACCGCTTCAGCGGGTCAGCAGCCAATAGAGGAGGACGACGGTGCAGATGCCGATCAGCGGGAGGCGGCGCGCAACAAGCCGCCTGCGCCGTGGCCGGACGCCGGTCTGTTCCAAGAACTCCAGTAGCTTGGGATAGCCGCCGTTGTCCACGAAACAGCAGCCGATCAGGTAGCCGTCGCCAGAGCGCATCTGCCACTGCGAGCGGGCGGCAATCGTCAATTCCTTGCCACCGGGCAACCGCACGAACAGCAACAGCCGCTCGGCCGCCTTGCCCCGCTGCTTTGACTCCAGGCAGAATCCGCCCACCGAGGCGTTGCAAAGCCGCGCCGCGCTCTGCGCGCTTTCCAGTTCCCATTGGATCAGACCCTCTCCGCTGGCCGCGTGCCGCGGAGATCGCCGGCGCTCCAGCAGCCCACGCGAGAACAACACCCCCAATGCTTCGTCGGGAAGCCGCGGAGCAAACGCGCAACCGGCCGTCCAACGGTTGTCTTCTGCCGGCCGAATCCAGCACACACGCGCCGTCGCCGACAATTCCACCTTGCCGTCGGCCCGCTCGAGGCTCAGGCCGACCGTGTCGCCCAGCAAAAGTGGTTCGGCCACGCAAAACTTGGCACCGCCCGGCGAAATGTCCAGCAACTGCGACACCACCCTCGATACGCCGCCGTCCGGCTGGGCCAACTGCAACTGGATGTCCGGCAGGCCTTGTACTCGATGGCGCTCTTCGCGGTCCGGGTACTGCTGGATCATCGCTTCCGCATTTCCGTACTTCGCCGCGGGAATCGGTGCATTGAAACCATACAATACATCTCGGCACGCGAATGCGGGCCGCCTGAGCCGGTTTTGCGAGTTACAACGGCCCGCCACCTCACTGCGGCCGCTCAGGTCCCGGCCGCCAGTCCGGCTCTTCCGCCCGTTCACCCTGGCCCCTCCGCTGGCGGTAGTACTTCAGCCCCGGAAAAAAGAAGCACGCCGCAGAGACCACCCCAAACAGCGGAATCGACCAGCCGATCCCCGCCCGATCCAGCCAGGCCATTGCCAAGGCCGTGGCAAACAGCACCGCCGCCTGCACGTAAAAGGCCCCGGAAAGAATCCCCGCCTTTACCAGGAATACCATCCCGCTGGTCAGCGCCAGCACCGGCGAAAGCTTCAATGCCGGCAAGCCCAGCACCAGCTCGACCAGGAACAACAGCGAGATGCCGATCACGCTGGCCGCCCAGATGTGGGCGATCTGCCGCTCGACAAACGTCACCGGCCCGGCCCGCCGCCGCAGCGCCCAGAAGATGGCGGCCCACGCCCCCAGGCCCGCGCTCCACAGCGCAATGTACGGACCGGGCGACTCGATCCCCAGCCTCTGGAACCACCAGGTGACCAGCGAGATCACCAACAGCGCCAGGCTGTGCCACATCCACAGCAGGCCCCAGTTCTCCAGCACGGTGGCGTGGTGCGTCTCGCGGAACCAGCGGGCCAATACCTGGCTGAACGCGCCGGAGCGGGCCGCGATCGGTTCGTCGGCCAGATAGGCCGCCAGGTCCTCGGCCAGCGACTGGGCGCTCGCATAGCGCAGCTCGGGCGGCTTCTGCAGGCAGCGCAAAGCGATCAATTCCAGGTCGCGATCGGCCCTGGGATTGACCAGCCTGGGTGGCAGCGGATCTTGTTCCAGCAACAGAAACACGGTATCGACCGGCGTGGCTGCCTGGAAAGGAGGCCGCCCGGTCAACATCTGGTACAGGATCGTGCCCAGGCTGTACACGTCGCTGGCCGGACCGAGTTGGCCCCGGTTGCCGGCCGCCTGCTCGGGGGCCATGTGCGTCGGAGTGCCGAGGATGGCTCCCGAGCGGGTCAGGTGCGTGTCGGCGGCCACCCGCTTGGCCAGGCCGAAATCGGTCACGTGCGAGCGGCCCTGCTCATCGATGAGGATGTTCGAAGGCTTCAAATCGCGGTGCAGGATGCCGTGCTGGTGGGCGAAGTGGATCGCCCGGCAGATGGGGGCCAACAGCGCGGCCCCTTCCCGCGGCTGCATCGGGCCGACCGCCAATCGCTCGGCCAACGTCGTGCCCTCGATGTACTTCATAATGAAGTACGGCTGGCCGTCGCACTCGCCGACTTCGTACACGGGCACGATGTGCGGGTGGTCGAGGCGGGCGGCGGCCTCGGCCTCGTGGCGGAAGCGGGCCAGGTCGGCCTGCGACGCCAGCTCGCCCCGCAGGATCAGCTTGAGCGCCACGGTCCGCTGCAAGCTCGGTTGCCAGGCCTTGTAGACAATGCCCATGCCGCCGCGGCCCAACTCCTCCAGCAGCTCGAACTCGCCGAAGCGCCGCGGCAGCGGGCCCGCCTGGTCCCGAGCTGCTTCCGGCGAAGGCGCGTCCGGGACCGATCCACCGGCCGAGGCGGCCGCGACGTTCTCCGCGAGCAGCACGGCGCCCCAGAGTTCGGCGATTTCCTTGGACAACTCCGGATGCTCGCGGCGGACTGCTTCCAGGTCGACCTGCCTGCCGGCGCGCAGATCGTCGGTCAGGCCGGCCAACAGTTCGGCCAGCTCTTGGTCGGCTGGCAGAGTCGGTTGCACCTGTTCCATCGGAAAGCGGATGTCGAGGAAGCGGGGCGCCTGCTATGCATCATCGCCGGAGGGCTGCGAGGGATCCAGCGCCGGGTCGAGCAGGGCCCGCAGGCGGCGCACGGCCCGCAGGTACCGCATGCCCGCGGCCGGCTGGCTCAGTCCCAGCACCTCGGCCGTCTCCTGGTTCGACAACTGCTCAAAGTGCCGCAGCAGCACGACTTCGCGGTCGGTTTCATCCAACAGCTCGATGGCCGCCTGGAAGCGGCGCTCCAGCTCGTGCTGCGTGGCGGCGGCGGCCGGCGTGAGCTCGCGGTCTTCGATCTGTCCGGCCAGGTCCACGCTCGATCGGTCGAGAGCGCCGGCGGCGTGCAGCGGCTGCTCGCGGTCGAGGCTTCGCCGGGCCGCAACGCGATGCCTGCGGTGGGCGTCGATCAGCCGGTCGCGCGCGATGTGCCGCAGCCAGAGGTGGAAGGGCATCCGCGGATCGGCGAGGTAGTCGGCCAGCCGGCGATTGGCCTCGACCAGCGCATCCTGCACGATGTCGCTGGCGTCGACGCGGCGTTCCAGCGCCCGGTCCATTCTCAAGGCCACCATCCGCCGCAGCGCTGCGCGGTGGCGGTCCAACAACCCGTTGACGGCGGCGGCGTCTCCCCGGCGGGCGCCGGCCAGCAGTTCCTGGGTGGTTTGGGGGTCAGGCCACATCGCCCAGCGCAGCGGCATCGGGGTCGAACAACAGCGGAAAGAACCGCCCGCCCATTTTCTGGCCGGCCGGTATCGGCGGCACTCCTTCGAGCAAGGTCTCGTCCGAGGCCGATCGTGTGCCGTCGCGCAGCACGTTGATCACCGTGGCCCGGCGTGGCCCGTCGGTGCGGTTCTCGTACGAGCCGTGTACCATCAGCGGATGGTGAAAGGCGCACTGACCGCGCGCCAGCTCGATCGCCACCGGCTTGAATTGCTCGCGCTGCTCGGGGCTGAGCACGGTCTGGATGGCGTCCATGTCGCCGGCCAGGCCCGTGATCGGCAGCAGCTCCCAGCGATGGCTGCCGGGCACGTACTGCATGCAGCCGTTTTCGCGAGCGGCGTCGTCCAGGGCGATCCAGCAGGTCAGATGCGCCATCGGCCGCGTGCGGGTCCAGTACGAATAGTCCTGGTGCCAGGCCACCACGCCGCCGTGCTGCGCAGGCTTGCAGAACAACTGGTCGTGCCAGAACCGCACCGCGCCCTTCAATAACTGCGAGGCGGGCACCGTGAAGGCCGGGTTCCACAGCACGTCGTGGAATCCGGGCGTGATCCGCCAGGCGCCCAGGGCGTGGAACAGCACGCGGCTGGGGTCTTTCGACTCATTCGAGTTGTATTCGTAGAAGAGGTGGTTGCCCGGATGACCCGGATCGGTGAGCCCGGCCA
>JBBDNX010000093.1:0-7338 GCA_040877345.1 Pirellulales bacterium | reverse complement strand
TGCGGACGAACGGCAGGTGGCCCAAGCGCTGGCTCGGCTGGGCTGCCTGGACGTGATCGAGTCGCTGTCGGCGGGCCTTGGCACGCCCGTGGGCGAGTCGGGCAACCGGCTTTCGCTGGGTCAGCGGCAACTGGTCTGCTTCGCCCGGGCCATGCTGGCCGACCCGGGCATCCTGATCCTGGACGAAGCCACCAGCTCGATCGATATCGAGACCGAGCAGCGGATTCAGCAAGCCTTGCGGCGGCTGCTGGTGGGGCGGACCAGCTTCGTCGTGGCGCACCGGCTGAGCACGATCCGCGACGCCGACCAGGTGCTGGTCATCGACCAGGGCCGGGTCGTCGAGCGCGGCACGCACACCGGCCTGCTGGCCCAGGACGGCTTCTATGCGCGTTTGCACGGCAAGCTGGTGTTGCCGCAAGCAGCCTGAAAAAGCCTAGTGGGCAGAGCTCAATGTAGCAGGACTCGCCAGAGTTCTGGTGAGTTGCGCGGCGCATGTCAGTTCGCTGCTTGTCAGAGGTGGATCGTCCAGGCTCCTCGCTGGCGCGTCGGGTTAGTGTGCTTCCCCCTGCCTCCTTGCTTCTTCCTAAAGCAGCGTTTGCCAGCCGGCCTGGTAACTGAATCCCAGATTGAGGATCCGCTGCAACAGGGGCTCGAAGGCGATGCCGGCCTTCTCGGCCGATTCGGCAAAGTCTTCGCCGTAGGCGAGGTTGGGGTTGGGATTGGCTTCCAGCACGTAGAGCTTGCCGTCTTCACTGAGGCGGAAGTCGAGACGCGCGTAGCCGCTGAGGCCCAACATCCGGTAAATGCGCTTGCAGACGTGGGGCAGCCGATCGGCAAGGCCGGTGGGAAGATGCTTGGCCGGCGCGGTGGTGATGCCGTGCCTGGCCTGGTACTTGGTGTCCCACTTGACCCGGGCCGTGGCGATGTGGGCCACCCCTTCGGGCATGTTGGTGAACAGCATTTCCCAGGGCGGCAGCGTTTCCAGGCGCCGGTTGCCCAGCACGCCCATGTACAGCTCGCGGCCCTCGATGTATTCCTCGACGAGGGCGTCGGTCTTGAGCTGCTGGTGCACGAATTCGACCCGCTCCTTGAGCTTCTCGTCGTTGTGCACGATCGAGGCCTGCGAGATGCCCAGCGAGGCCTCTTCCGTGGCACTCTTGACCAGCAGCGGGAAGCGCAGCCGCCGGGCCCGCTTGATGCTCTTGTTCATGGGGAACACGACGAAGTCGGGCACCGGCACGCGGTGGTAGGAGAGGATCTTTTTCGAGAGGGCCTTGTCGTGCGCCAGCATCAGGCCGCGCGGGTTGCAGCCGGTATAGGAAAGCTGCATCAGCTCCAGAAAGCTGACCACGTGCTGGTCGTAGACCGATACACCGTGGAACTCCTCGAGCAGGTTGAAGGCGATGTGCGGCTTCCAATCGACGATGGCGTCGCGGATGACGCCCAGGTCGGTGCTGACCCCCAGCGGGCGGACTTCGTGCCCCAGGTTGTGCAGTCCGGTCACCACGTCGTATTCGGTTTTCCAAGCGGCCATTTCCTCGTCGGACAGGCCTTCGATGCTCTCGGGCGGAACCAGGTCCTCGTGCATCAGGACCAGCACGCGTCGCTTCTTCATAAGGCGACCCTGTGGTGACCGCTGTGCAGGTAATTCATGGTCTGCACGGTCAACAAGACCGTGGCATCCTGCTTGGTTTGCTCGGCGGGGTGGTGCCGGCGGAGCTTGAGCTGCCGGCAGCGGGCGATCATCTCCTGCAGCACCTGGTCGATCGTGTACTGGTATTCGCCCGTCCAATGGGCCACGGTGCGGCGGATCTCGGGCCGGATGCGGCGGAGGAAGACGGCGGCCGACTCCTCGCCGTTGTCGCTGAACAATCGGCGCAGGTCGCGGTCGTAAAAGTCGGGGAACTCGCTCGCGTAGCGGGCCCGCTTGGCCGCGTAGTGCTCGCGAAGCGTGAGCCGTTGTCGGCTCAGGGGCTCGATCCGCTCGCGCGAGCGGACGAGCGGGGCCTGGTCGGCGATCTCCACCATCAAGTGGTCGACGAATTCCAGCTTCTTCAAGGCCGGCCAACCGGCGTAGCGCTTGCGCCAGCGCGAGTCGGGCTTGAGCCAGATGGCGAACGTCTCGGCGAAATCCTCGGAGGGATGGCTCTGCGCGTACCAGGAGTCGAGGTGCAGCACGTAGCTCTTGCTGTAGGGCTTGGGAGCGTAGAACTCGGGGTACGGCTGCGATGGTTTTCCGAAGACTTGCTGCCAACTGCGGCGGCGGTCGAGGCGGTAGGCCGTGTCGATGGCATGGCCCGCCTCGTGCCGCAGGATCCGCATGCACCAGTCGCGCGTGCCTCCCTCGACCTCGAGCATCTGGCGATTCTCGAGCTTCATCAGCCGGCGATGGGCCATGTAGAAGGGAATGGCAATGCCCGGCACGCCGTCGGGCGAGAACCACTCCTCGGAGAGCCAGCAGTGCGGCCGCAGACGGATGTTGCGCCGTTCCAGCTCGCTGTAAAGTTGTTCGATGCGCGGCTCCAGTGATGTGCCCTCGATCTTGAGATCGAGGTCGCACATCCGCATGTCCAACAGCCGGTC
The DNA here is from genome assembly GCA_040877345.1 of Pirellulales bacterium. Lineage (GTDB taxonomy): Bacteria > Planctomycetota > Planctomycetia > Pirellulales > JAICIG01 > JBBDNX01. The sequence continues at coordinate 4,755 of JBBDNX010000093.1, read as the reverse complement.
GTCACGCATGCGGGTCCAGGCCGGCTCTGCCTGGCCGCGCTGCCGAGCGGCTCTCGTTGCCCGCGTTTTGAACCGACTGCGGGACTTCACCAGGGACACTCTCCTCCTGTTGTGCATCGAGAACGCGCTTGCTCAAGCTTGGCACGCAGGAAGTATAACATACGCGGCCAGTCCGGAGCCCGTAGCCGCAGAGCGCCAGAATTCGGGCCGCCGCCCGCTTCGCCAGAACTCGGCACGCCGCCCGCTTCACCAGAACTCTGGCGAGTTCGGCTACCTCGAATTTCGGGCCGCCGCCCAGAACTCTGGCGAGTTCTGCTACCTCGAATTCGGGCCGACTTCTTCCATGGCCTCAACCGGCCCGTCCGGGGAACAGTTCGGCCAGTAAGGCCCGCCAGGCGGCCCGTTCACGGCCAGGATCGACCAGGGCGGCCCGCCGGCGGCAGTGGGCCGCCAGAGTCTCATAAAACGGGCGGTCCGTCTCGGCCCGTTCCAGCAGGACCGCCAGAGCCTTGGTGTCGCCGACCGGGAAATACCCCGGGTAACGGCCGCCGAGGATTCCCAGGCAACCCGGGATGCGGGAGGCCACGACCGGCACGCCGGCGGCCAGGGCCTCGGAGACCGCGTTGGCACCCCCTTCGAGCCTGGAGCTGACCACGAGCAGCCGCGAACGGGCCAGCCTGGCGAGCGCCCGCGGCCTGGACAGCCCGCCCAGCCAGCGATAGCGGGGGTTGGAGGCCTGTTCGCGCAGGGCCCGCCGGGCCATCGAGGCGGTGAGGGCGGTTCCCAGGTGCAGCACGACCAGCCGCGAAGCGGCCGGCAGCCGCCGGGCCGCCAAGGCCGTTCGGAACGGATCCTTGACCGGCCGCAGGTGCCCCATCACACAGACCTCGAACCGCGCCCGGTTTTGCCGGGCCCGCCTGCGGGGAGGCGGCGCCGATTGAAAGATAACTCGGACTTTGGACTTGAACGGCGGAGGAAGCTCGTCCTTGGCCAAGGGCTGCAGGACCACCAGCCGCGAGGCGAGTTGGAGCGACCTGGCGGCGGCAGGGCTGGTATGGATGTCGGCATAGACGTCGGTGCCGGTCAAGGCGACGATCAAGGGCTTATCCGGCCACTGGCGGTGAAAGCGGTCGACGGAGCGAGCACTGCGCCGGGCGTGCAAGGCCACCAGCAGGTCGCAGGTGTTTTGTTCGTACCGATCGCTCAACGTCACTCGGTGCCCCAGGCCGCGGAGGATGCCGGCCCAGCGCAACGCGGTGACCCGGTTGCCGTGCAGCGAACCGGGTGGGGCGGGTGTCACGAGGGTGATGTTCACTGATCAACTATACCGCAGCCGACGGGAGTCCGATGCTCAGCTTGGAGACAATCGGTGGTTGATGCAGATTCCCTCGCCCTCCTCCAGCAATGCCGCCTGGAGTGACTTCTGGTACCATGAACAATTGGCGTGACGGCCGTGCTCGACGTCCGCCGCCGGCGGAACCTTCTGACCTGACTGAGCTGCAAGTCCGCCGCCGGCGGAACCTCTGACTTCCGACCTCTGACTTCCGACCTCTGATTCTCATGCGGACGTTGGTGACAGGTGCGACGGGATTGGTGGGCAATAACGTCGTGCGGCTGCTGCTCGAGCGCGGGCACGCCGTCCGCGTCCTGCGCCGAAAGGACTGCGACCCCCGGCCGCTCGCCGGTTTGGACGTGGAGTCGGCCCTGGGAGACGTGCGCGACCTGGAATCGATGCGCGCGGCCTGCCAAGGCGTAGCGCGGGTCGTTCATGCGGCGGCCCGGGTCCACATCGGCTGGTCGGGGCTGGAGCTGCAACAAGCAGTCAACGTGGAAGGGACCCGCAACGTGGCCCTGGCGGCGCGTGAGGCGGGGGCGCGGATGGTACACGTTTCGAGCGTCGATGCCTTGGGATTCGGCACCCGCGACGCGCCGGCCGACGAGGACACGCCCCCCAACGGCCACGTCCACTGCCCCTACGTGGTCACCAAGCGAGCGGCGGAACAGTGCGTTCTGGAGCAGGTGAGGCAGGGGCTGGACGCGGTGATTGTCAACCCGGCCTACATGCTGGGGCCCTGGGACTGGAAGCCCTCCAGCGGGCGGATGCTGCTAGCCGTGGCGCGCGGTCGTGGTCTGCTCGCCCCGCCGGGGGGGAACGACTTTTGCGATGTGCGCGACGTGGCGTCCGGCACGTTGGCGGCCGCCGAGCGGGGCCTGGTGGGCCGGCGGTACATCCTCAGCGGCGAATCTTTGTCATACCTGGAAGCGTGGCGCGTGTTCGCGGAAGTGACTGGCGGAAGGGCGCCCATACGCCGCTTGCGGCGGGTGGTGGTGCGGGCCATCGGGATGGCGGGCGACGTGTGGGGCCGGCTATCGGGGAGCGAACCGGACGTAAACTCGGCGGCGGCGGCAATCTCGACGCAGGCTCACCATTTTTCCAGCCAGCGGGCCAGGGCCGAGTTGGGCTACCAGCCGCGGGGAGCCCGCGAGGCGGCGGCAGCGGCCTGGGAGTGGTTCAAGCAGCACGGCTATTGAAGGCAGAAGGATGAAGGCAGAAGGCAGAAGGAAAGGGCCCAAGCACCTGGGTGGCTGGGGCAAAGCGATAAGCGTGCCCCAGTTGCATGTGAGGAAGGTTGTTTTCCGGCCAATCCTAGGGATGAAGGCGAAGAAGGTGCAAGCGGGCGTTAAAGACGGAAGAAATGCCCCAGACGGAAGAAATGTTCCAGACCATACGGCCCGCGCGGCGATGACAAGGAGGACAGCGAAGCGGTGCGCGCAGGGGGGAACCGATGCCGAGATGCCGTCGAGCGAGCCTGGTTGGCCTGGTAGTGGCCGTGGCCTGCTTGGGCTGCGCCCACGGCCGATCGTACTCTCACGCGGTCCGTTCGATGCGGACGCCTCGCCAGACCTTGGAAGAGGCGCTGCCGCCGGCCGAGCGGGCCAGCTTCGAGTTCGACGTCAGCGGCGTGGGCAGCCTGGACGAGGTCAACCGGATCCTGGGCCGCCCGACGGAGGGGAACTACTGGCTGCTGACGGCCGAGGAGTGCCAATGCATGGCCGCCGCGGCCTCGACGCAGGGCAACTCGCTGGCTGCCGAGCAGCGTGCGATCCGTGCCGCCGCCTCGCACAAGGGGCTCTCGGAAGACGATCGTGTCAAGCTGCGCGTGCTGCGGGCCAGCGAGCAGGAGGCGCGCAACTCGTCGGCCAGCGGGGCGCTGGAGATTTTTTACCGGTTGGCGGAGGCCGAGGCGAACCTGGCCATCCTGGAAGAGAGCCTGGCTGAGATCGACTCGACGCTGGGGCGCGTGGGGCAGCTTCGCGAGCAGGGGGTGCAGATCCCGTTCGACGCCAGCGAGCTGGGGCGCCAGCGCGTCGAGCTGGTCGACAAGCAGGTCGAGCTGATGTGGACCGCCGGCCAGCTCAGCTCGCGGCTGATTCGCATGGTGGGACTGTCGACCGACGACGCCCTGGCACACATCTGGCCCAGCACCGATTGGAAAGTGAGGGTGGAGCCGATCGACATGGAGTTGGCGGTGGCCGAAGGTTTGTCGCTGCGGCCCGAAATGGGGCTCTTGCGGTCGCTTGGCCGGTCGATCAACACCGACACGTTGGGGGTCGTCCGCCAGGTGCTCAGCGGGGGCAGCGGCCTGTTGGGCGCGCAGCCCAAGGCCAGCGGCCTGGTCGCCTTGTTGGGACTGAGGCAGTTGGCCGGTCAGGGGCGGGCCAACGCGCGCGAGCTGCCGACGCGGCGGCGGCAACTGGCCGACTATACCGAACAGCGGGCGGACGAAATCTCGGGCGACATCCGGCAGGCGGTGCTGACGGTCGAGGCCCGTCTGCGGCAGATCGCGCTGGCCAGGCAGCAGACCCAGTCGTGGGAGAAGCGAGTGGCCGAGCTGGAGAAGCTGCAAACCACCGGTCAGGCGACGTTTGCCGAGATCAGCACCGCCAAGCTCGGCGGCCTGCAGGCCCAGAGCGACGCCGTGGCGGCCATCGTGGCCTGGAAGGTGGCGCTGGTGCAGTTGAAGGAGGCGCAGGGCCTATTGATTGAAGAATGCCAGGCTCTCTGGTGCGCGCCGGTGTTAGCCGCGCCCGGTTCGTAGAAAGGGATTCCTTCCCTTTGTCCCGTCCTGTGTCCCTGTTCCAATCCCAAAGCATCTTGGCGACGGTTTACCACTTGTTGGGCTTTAATCCGCATACGACGACTCCGGACCGTCTGAGCCGCCCCGTGCCCCTGCTTCCCTACGGGGAAGTGATCCCAGACCTTCCCAGTTGAGGGTGCTGGTGGAAAACGCGGTTTCATGGTAGATTGTAATGATGACGCCAAAGCTGACTTCCCAGCAACGCGAAGCCCTCAATCAGAGCGACGGGCCCGTGGCTGTCGAAGATGAGGAGACTCGCCGCGTTTATTTCCTGGTCGATGAATCGACCTTCAAAACGCTGCAACAGCAAGAAGACCTGGTTGCCATCCGCGACGGGATAGCGGATATGCAAGCCGGCCGGATTGTAACCCTGGACGAACTCGACGCCCGCATTCGTACTCGGCTCGGCTTGCCGCCAACCGTATAACCTATACCGTCGTCACCTCGTTCGGGAAACGGTCCTCGTGCTCACCGTCCGCCATACGGCCCGCCGCCCGTTGCAGCCCAAAGTGGAAGGCGGCCACCTTGGTCACCACGCCGCCCGGATCGGTATGGCACAAAAACATGCCCGACTCGATCTGGTCGAAGGCCGCGAAGTTGGTCACGTTGCCCGACG
>JBBDNX010000092.1:0-7344 GCA_040877345.1 Pirellulales bacterium | reverse complement strand
CGACTGCTGGGTTTCGACCAGGCCAAGCTGGACAGTGTTATTGACTTAGCGCGCGGCCGGACCGGCGAACGCAAGACCAATCTTGGGGACAGCTACCAGCTCCTTGGCAAGCGCGTCTGTTTCACGGGAACAAGTATTTGTTGCCGCAACGGCCAACCGATTAGCCGGGAAACTGCCGAACGGCTCGTCGTAGCGGCCGGTCTCGTCGTCGCCCCAAGTGTCACGAAGGCACTCGAGATACTCGTGGTGGCAGACCCGAATACGCTTTCCGGCAAGGCCCAGAAGGCCCGGCGCTATGGAACGCGAATCATCGCCGAGCCTGTCTTCTGGCGCACCATCGGCGTGCCGGTCGATTGACTGCCGCGTGACGGTCGGCTCGTCATCGTCCGAGGTCACGAAGTAGCCGAGGGAAGACTTGCTGCCGCTCGCCCAAGTCCAAGTGAACGTGCCGGCCAAAGGCGGGTACAGCCGCCCTCGAAAATCCCGCATCCCCAGGGTCAGCGAATCCTCGACGGTCGATTTCCCGCCAGCGATGCCAGCTCCCGCGACCGAATCCACCCATTCCGTACCGGCCCCTTTGCCCCTGCGGGTTTTGCCAAAATCACTTGGGCTTTGCACACTAGCATTTTGTCGCAACGCCGGTCGGGATCGGCTCAAAATCCTCACCAATACACGGTTGGAAACCATCAGGCCAACAAGCGTGCATTCGGCAAAGCACGCGGTTGTGCAGCGGGGCGTCGCGATTGACGCGATCCACGAACAGCTTAATGAACTGCACGTCGCACTGGTTCACAAGCTGCCAAACGTCATGCGCCAGGTAACGCGGCACGTAGCCGATTTGCGTTCGGTCGGTTTCCGTGCGGACCGCCACGGCATTTGGATCGTACTCATTCTGAAGGTCAAGCATGAGCCTCAGACGTTCGTCGGAGGCCAGTTGCGAAATCCGCTCGATGGCGGCCGCCGGCAGCCAGCGAATGCCGTGCATAAAGAACTTGTTGAGGTAGCAACCGTCGGCATCGGGGGTTGGACACGGGAAAACTTCGACTGCATCCGTTTGCCGAATCCCTTCCGTCACAGCCAATACCAAAATGGGCTCAGGCGGGTTCGCGATATGGAAGCCACTCCAACGCAAGTAGGCTTCGTATTCCGGTCGCGACTTGGGTAACAGCCGATTGGCGAAGAGGGGGAATAACTCTTCCGATTCGTAAACCTGGTCCAACTGCTCCATCTGCGCAAACGGTCGAAACCCCGGCTTCCGCGCACCTTGCGTGTACCAGAATCGGTAGAGCTCGCCGTCGTGTTCGAGTCGTCCCACGGGCCGCCAGCCGGTTTGATCGGGCATGGGCGGACGCCAGGCAACGAATAGTGAGTTCATGCCGATTATCCTATTCAAGCAACCGCCGTTGGTTGGTCAGCAACAATTCCAGAGTGAACCGCTTGCACGCCTCCGACATGCGCGAGGCGGGCACTCTTTCAAGGATACCGCAAATTTCGTCTCGCTCCACCGCTCGAAGCCGATCCAGCCAGGGCCGCGCGGCATTCGGAACTTGGCAGGCAAAAGATCGGAACGCCTCACGCAGTTCCAACGGCCGCTGGTCGGCGGGCGAAGCGTAGAACGCGCTTCGGCCCTTCGCCGCAAAGGCCGCAACGGTCCGGTTTCGATCCCTGCTCGTCATCCGGTCTTCTCGTTCATCGTCGAGCAGATTCCGTGCCAGCGCCGCGCCATGATCGAACGTCGGGGCCAGTCGCAACGCAGTGCCGTCCCAGAGCGCTCCCCAATTCTCGTGGTGCCGATCCTGGTTGGCAATCCAGGCGTCCAGCATGACGTATCCGACGAAAACTTCCAAGGCCGCTCTCAGGCCGTCGGGAACCATCTGCATCCAGGCATCCGCCGGCGGGGCCAAATGCAACACTATTCCACCCACGGCATCAACCGAATGTTGACGGACCTTGAACCGCTGCGCCCTCGGATACCGCGGATCAACGGCCAACAGCAATTCATTTCCCAGTACCAGCACCACCCCTTGGCCGGCCATGTTCTCACAGACAACGCCCGGACGAAGGTAGTGCTGACCGTCGTATTCCGCCGCCAGTTCGTATTCGACGTGCGGCAAGCCGAGCAGCCCGCACAAGTGACAAGAAACGACTTCGGCCCAATCCTCTCCCGTCCCCCGGTCTTCCGCTTTGAACAGCAACCTCCGGTCCGCCTCGCTGAACCAGAATTTCGGCTTGCTGCCGAGCGGTTCAACCATCTGCGAACGGGAACGGTCCACTTGGCGGATCGGAAACTCTGTCATCGGCTATCGGCCTAATGAGACTTATCCAAACGCCGTTCGTGGTTATGCGAGAAGATTCGCCCCTTTTCGTTCGTCTTGACCGACAGTGCGGGACGGGCTTCGCCGTTACCGTTGTCGGCCGCCCCGCCGCTTTCCTTGCGACTTCGGCCGGGGGCGGTTGTGCCGCCATTGGAATTTTTGCTTCGCCATCCTATGCCTTCGCCTTGGGCCGGGTACAAAGCTACAGTGTAGCCGGTCCGATGAGTCCGCACAGCTAGCGCGCTGACGCAGAACGCCCAGTATTCGAGTCACGTACGGTGCCCGCCCAGGAGCCGTCGGGGACCGGTCCACGACGCTCGTCCGGGACACAGGTCCCCGTCAACCGAACTGGTTCCCAAGGGAGAGTCTGTCCCGCGGCCGGCCAGGCCGGCGGGCGCAATGCCGCTTCCGCGGCACGGCGCTGTTCAGGCTGTCCGTTTGGTAAGGTGCCGGTCGCTCTTGGCGCTCCAAGCAACGCGTGCACGGTCACGGAGTTCAAGCGGACTAGGCTGGTTGCGATTTCAATCGGACAGCCCTATTTATTGACGAGCAGGGTGCGTCGGCGGGCAACTGTTTGCCCCGTTCGGGAGTTGTGGTAGTCTGGCGGCAATCGATGTTCGAAAGGCAGGAAATGAACAACAAAGTCGTGATCGGCGTGATCGGGTGTCTGGGCGCGGCCCTGCTGTTCACCGTCGTTATCGGCTTGGGCGTCGCGGTTTGGCTGTTCACGGAACGGCCCAAGCTCGATGCCTCGCTTTCGCTTCCCTCGGAAGCAACCCTGGGCGAAACGCTCACCATGCTCGTAACCACCACCAACCCCCACGATCAAGCGGTTACTCTCGACAGCATCGACATCGACGACACGTTCCTGGATGGTTTCCAGGTTGTCACGGTCGTTCCGGAGCCTACAGGGACGATGCACGTTTTCGGCCAAAGGAGTTGGAGCTTTGGAACCAGCGTCCCGCCGGGACAGGCCCTCGAAGTCCGGTTTACGTTAAAGGCCGTCCAAGGGGGACACTTCTCCGGCGACGTGGACGTCTGCAACCCGGCACAGGACTTCACCACCCTGATCGCCGACGTCATGGTCGGAGAGGAACCTTCAGACCGCCCTGATGCAGGCGACGGCGAATAGCGTCGCCCGATCCGCAACCGGCCGCCATGGTTCCATGTCGGTTTCCCAGGTCACTCCGCTGATGACGAATGACCAGCCCGAAAACGCGGAGGGCTGTTCCCCAACATGAACTTTCGACCCAGATTTCGCCTGCGCACGCTGCTCGTCGCCGTGGCACTGGTCGCGGCGGCGCTGGCGTTTTTTCCCCGCCTCTGGTGGCGGCACAAGGTGAACGTGGCCATCGAGACGACGCTCGAACAGGGACCGGACGTTCAGTGGGCCTTCAACCCGCTGCAGTCGGGCCAGCTCGAGAGCTTCGCGTACTTGCTCAGCGATCGCCAGCGGGTGCTGGAGCAACTCATCAAGGCCGTCGAAACGGAAACCAAGGCCGTGCGGCGGGCGAACGCCGTGCGGGCTATTCAGGCATTGACGGCCCAGTCCGGCTCCGCCGAGGAGCGCGACGGCTGCCTGGCCGAGTTGATTCGTATCGCCACCAGCGCCGAAGTGTTGCCAGGCACGCAGAGGGACGTTTGCGCAACGATTGCGGACTTGATTCCCGCGACCGGGATCAACCAGGCACAGCGCCGGGCGATCCTGGCGGCGACCAGGACTGCCGCGGCCGATGAGCGCATTGGGTGGATTGAGGTCTTGAATGCCATCGGGGGCCGCGAAGAAACCCGGCTGTTGATCCGCTACGGCGACACCCATGATCCGGGCCAAGGACGAATGGGCGGCCTGGCATGCCCGGAGCACACCGGGCATGGTGCCGCAAGAACGGCTCTTGAGGCTCGTCTTGGACGATCCCAAACTGCTGGGCCATGCCGCGATACTGCGCCGGCTGTGGCCATATTGGATGGGCCACGTTCCCAAGGAGTGCCTGCCGCTGTACCGACTTATGCTCCAGTCGGACCAGCCCGAAGTCCAATTCTGGGCGTGCTTTCCCTTGGTGATGTATGAGGGCGACCCGGAGGCCGTCGAGGTGGCTATCGACCTCGTCGGTAAGTCGTCCCGTGGCAGTTCTGCTTCGAGGCACCCAGGAGCGATTCTGATGCTGCGCGACCGTTTCGCGGAGAATTTTTTTTGGGACACCGCCGCCTGGAAGCGATGGTGGGCAGAGCAGCAGAAGCAATAGACCGCGCCCGCTTCCGGGCCCTTCCGCCGGGCCGCTTGAGCCTGCCCGATGCTCGCGATAGGATGCAGTGCAGTGCCGGGTCGGCAGGTTTGGGCTAGGCAACGGCTGCTGGCTGGATGGAGCGAGGGCAGGAGGGAGCGGCGGATGGCTCGAACAATCGGCTCACTGCTGGTGCGCTACGGCACGGCGGTGCTGGGCGTGGCGCTGGCCACCTGGCTGCGGGCGCTGTTGACGCCGCTGCTCCACGAGAGGATCCTCTTCGGCATCTTCTATCTGCCGGTGATTTTCTCGGCCTGGTACGGCGGGCTCGGTCCTTCCATCCTGGCACTGGCGCTGGGCACGGTGTCGGCCGCCAATTATCTCGTCCCACCGCACGGCTCGCTCGCGATCACCGCTCCCAACGACTTGATCAGCCTGTCGATCTACTTTCTCGTCGGGATCGCCATCGTCGTGCTGACCGAGTCGTTGCGGACCGCTCGTCGACGCGCGGAGGCCGTGGCCCTCGAAAATACCCGGCTGAGCGAAGAGCTGCGTGCCGCCGATCGGCGCAAGGACGAGTTCCTGGCCCTGTTGGGGCATGAACTTCGCAACCCACTGGCCCCCATCCGCAGTGCTTTGCACCTCCTGGACGGTGCCGACCCGGAAACGACCCAATCAGTGCGCGGCATGATGCAGCGGCAGGTGCAGCACATCGTCAGGCTGGTCGACGACCTCTTGGATATCTCACGGGTGCGGCAAGGCAAGTTCACCATCGAAAAGCAGCCGGTCGAACTCGGGGCGGCGGTTCGCCAGGCGCTGGAAACCAGCGGGCCCGTCATCGATTCGTACGGCCACGAACTGGCCATCTCCCTCCCGGACGAATCCGTCTGGCTCCAGGCCGACCCGGTCCGGTTGGCGCAGGTGATCACCAACCTCCTGAACAACGCCGCCAAGTACACCAACCGGGGCGGCCGCATCTGGTTGGCGGCCCGGCGCGAGCACGACCAGGCCCTGCTGAGCGTGCGCGATAGCGGCATCGGCATTCCAGCGCACCTGCTGCCGCGATTGTTCGATCTGTTCATGCAGGTCGACGACAGGCACGAGCGATCGCAAGGGGGCCTGGGGATCGGCCTGGCGTTGGTCCGTCGCCTGGTCGAAATGCACGGCGGAACCATCACGGCCGCCAGCGCAGGCGAAGGCCAGGGGAGCGAATTCACCGTCCGCCTTCCGGTGCTGGCTGAGACAGCGAGGCCCCAATCGCCGCCGCAGCCGACGCAATTTTCTGATCGCCTCGACGGGCGGAATGCCCACCCGGCGGCCGGCCCACGGTCCGCGGTGCATCCGCCGGCACGCACCTCCGCCGGGCGCCGTGTGCTGATCGTCGACGACCGCGAGGATGCCGCCAATACGTTGGCCATGCTCGTGCGGGCGTGGAAGCACGATGTTCGAGTCGTCCACGACGGTTTGGCAGCGGTCGAGGCGAGCGAATCCTACCGGCCCGACGTGGTTTTGCTCGACATCGGCTTGCCGGGCATCAGCGGCTACGACGTGGCCAGGCAATTGCGGCTGCGGCCCCACTTCAAGTCGATTCTGCTCGTGGCGTTGACCGGTTTCACCGAAGACGAAGACCGAAAACGCTCCTACGAAGCCGGCTTCGACCACCATCTCGTCAAGCCGGTCGCTCCCGAGAGGCTCGAAGCACTGCTTGCGGCGGGTCCGGTGGCGACAAACGAAGGAGGACAGGCGGCGGCAAGCAGGATGCCATGAAGGGGGTCACTCCAACCCAAACCGCTGCCAGGAGGCCGGCAGAGGCGCTTCCAGCACGATACGTTCGCCGCGGGTGGGATGCTCGAAGACGAGCCGGCGCGAGTGCAACGCAAGCCCGGAGGCGAACGCCTCGCGGCTGCCGTACTTCCGGTCGCCCAGCACGGGAAAGCCGCGCGCGGACAACTGCAGGCGGATCTGGTGCTTGCGGCCCGTCGCCAGCTCGACCTCCAGCAGCCAGCCGCCGGGCACTTGCCGCAGCCGCCGATAGTGCAATCGCGCAAGCTGCGCGCCGGCCTGCCCCTCGCCGGCCAGGTGCATGCGGCGGTGCCGTTCGTCCTTGCGGATCCAATCGACGCACTCCTCGGCCGGCTTCGGCAGGCCGCCGGCCACCACCGCCCAGTACGCCTTTTCCACGGACCGGCCGCGGAACTGCTCGGTCAAGCGGGCGGCCGCTTTGGAGGTCCGGGCGAAAAGCACCACGCCGGTCACCGGCGCATCCAGCCGGCTCATGGCGCCAAGGTAGACGTTGCCCGGCTTGTTGTAATGGTGCTTGATGTAGTCCCGGGCCAGCGAAAGCAGGCTCGGCACGTCGGCCGACACACCCATCGTGGCCAGGCCGGCCGGCTTGTTCAAGGCCAGCAGGTGGTTGTCTTCGTACAAGACTTCCAGCCTTGGATCGTGCATAGACCACGTTGTACCATGCTGAGAGGCCAAATGCGGGCCGCCGCGAAGCTGTCCAGGCGCTGATTTCGATGACCTTTCCACACGAACTGATCCTGGCCAGCGGCTCGGACCGCCGGCGGTCGCTGCTGGCCGAAGCGGGCTACCACTTCCGCGTAGTGCCGCCCGGCGAATCGGCCGAGAGCGCCATCGCCCCAGGTGAGAATCCCCGCGACTTCGTGGCCCGCGCGGCGCTCGAAAAAGCGGCCGACGTGGCCCCGCGAGTCGAACACGGCATCCTGGTCGCCTGCGATACGGTGGCCCTGTGCGAGGGGAAAATCCTCGGCAAGCCCCGCGACGAGACGCACGCCAGGCAAATG
>JBBDNX010000091.1:0-7365 GCA_040877345.1 Pirellulales bacterium | reverse complement strand
GGGGAAGAGGGGAAGGGGGGAGACGATGAACGGGAGCGCGTGACACAACACTTGGTAAGGGCGTTGACCGCGGCCGGCGACGACGCGCTGCGCGCCACGCTGGGCGTCGAGATGGCGACCGGCCAGCGAGGGGCGACGGCCCACCTGGCGTTCTGCCCGCCGTTCGCCGTGACTCCGCAAGCGCAGGTGATCCAAACCGCCGGGCCCGCCTGCCGCATCAAGCTGGCCCAGTTGCTCCCCTACGGCGCGCGCATCGAGATCAAGCTGGCCGCTCCCGCGCAGCAGCAGACGAGCATCCAGGTGCAGTTGACAGCCACCGCGCGGGACTCGTGAAGTCCGGCGCGCCGTCTAAGTGGCACGAGCCGATGGTGAGAGGACAGGCGACTTCGGAGCGTCTTCGACGAGCGTTGGAGAAATGCTTAAACCACGCGAAGCTTCCCGGCTGAACGTAGCTAATCCGGTTCGCCCGACTCAAGCTCGTGGATCATTCTCCAGATCCGGTCGGCTTCACCGCGTTCGATCACTTCCAACGGCTTAAGTCCGGCGAATCCCTGGTTGGGGCGCTGGAGCCACTCGCCGATGTATTCGGCTCGAATCACGCGGGCCAACGCTTTCTGGAGCCGCTGAATCTCGGCAATCCGCTGCAACCTCGTGCCGCCCAAAGGCTGACCGCTTTCCCAGTTGGCAATTGTGCGTTCGGAGTAGCCGGTCAGGCGGGAAAAGGCCTTGCGCGTCATGCCCAGCTTCTTGCGCACGTCTCGCACGGAAGGCTGCTCGGCGGGGCTTCGCAACGTCGCGCGGCTGGCCTTCGCACGTCTGCTGCCCAATGCTTCCGGGGCTTTCCTGGCGGCACGGGACTTTCGGGCTTTGGTAGACATCGAACCGGATCCTGGAAAGTGGCTAATCGGCTATTCCAATTATCGCTCTCCCGGTTCAATCGGTCAAAAGAAAAACTTCATGAAAATGTGCATAGAGGGCTCCGGCTCTCGCCAGCCCGCCGCCAGGCAGACGCCAGCCTCGGCAATTTGCTAGAATCGCGGAGGGAAAGTTGCACCCGAAGAGGCCGCCCCATGGCGCGTTGGCCACGGCATCGCTGGACCACGGTGTTCACCTACGGCACGATTTTCGTGCTGTTTCCGCTGATCTGCCTGCTGGCGTACCTCTGGGTGCGCTATGGGCTGCCCTGGTGACGCACAGCCCTCTGAACTCCGACCTCTTGGCTAATTGGCTGCGGGACGTCCGAGCCTGCCGCCGGCCACGGCCGAAGGAGTGACCTTCATCAACCGCAGGTAGTCGCCGGTGATGGCCAGGGCTTCCTGGTTGTAGAAGCTGGAGGTGTCGAACACGGGCCGCTTGGTGTTGTTGTTCAACTCGTCGAGTTGCTCCTCCTCCTCCTTTTCGGCGTTGACTTCCGCCCGCTCGGCCAGGTAGCGGGCCTCGTTCAGGGTGATCGCCTTGCGCTTCTTCTGCTCCTGGAAGCGTTCGATCTTGGCCAGCAGCTTTTCAAAATCACTCGACTCCTTGCGGCGCTGGAGCGACAGTTCGCTGAGGCGGCCGAGAAGTCCCTCGTCGACCAGGCCCACCTTCTTGTAAGGCACGGCGTCGATGCGATTGAAGTCCAAGGCGTGGTCCAAGTCCGACTCGCCCACGTCGTAATGGGTGGTGAGCGAAGGCAGCTCGATATCGGCCAGCACGCCGCGGTTCTGCGTGCTGTCGCCGTTGGGGCGGTAAAACTGCTGCATGGTGATCTTGAGCGCGCCGAGTTGGCCGGCGGCGCCGAGCAGACTCAGCTTGCCGCCGATATCCATCAGGCTCTGCACGGTTCCCTTGCCGTGCGTCGACTTGTCGCCCACGATGATCCCGCGGCGGTAATCCTGGATGGCGCCGGCAAAGATTTCGCTGGCACTGGCGCTGAACTTGCTAGTCAGCACCACGAGCGGGCCTTCCCAGGCCGCCCCCTGGTCGAGATCGTCGTACTGCTGGACGCGGTCGTTCTTGTCCTTGACCTGGACGATGGGGCCTTCGTCGATGAACAGGCCGGTGAGGCTGATGGCCTCGCTGAGCGATCCGCCGCCATTGCGCCTCAGGTCGAGCAGGACGGCGTCGACTTTCTTGGCGCGGAAGTCGGCCAGGAGCCGGGAGACGTCGCGGGTCGTGCTCTTGAAATCGGGGAGGCCTCGCCTGGCGCCTTCCATGTCCATGTAGAAGCTGGGCAGGTCGATCACGCCGATGCGGAAGGTCTGGCCTTCAATGTTCTGGTCGATGATTGTGGCGCGGGCCTCCTGATCGACCAGCTTGATCTGCTCGCGCGTGATGTTGTAGATCTTGCGGTCGGTTTGTCCCACGCTGAGCACTTGCAGCCTGACGACGGTGCCCCGCTTGCCGCGGATCATATCGACCACGTCGCCCAGCTTCATCTCGCTGACGTCGACCAAGGCTCCCTCGGCGCCCTGGCCCACGCCGACGATGCGGTCCTCGAGTTTCAGGCGTCCGTCCTTGTCGGCGGCCCCACCGGGAATCAGCGCCTTGACGACCGTGTAACCGTCGTCGTATTGGAGCTGCGCGCCGATGCCCTCCAGGTTCAACCGCATCATGATCTCGAAATTCACCAGGGTGTCCGGCGACATGTACGAGGAGTGCGGATCGTAGGAGGCGGTCAGCGCCGACAAGTACATCTCCAGCAGCTCGTCGTGGTCGGTCTGCCGCATGCGCTTGGCGAAGTTGTGGTACTTGCGCGACACCCGCGCACGCGGATCCTCCTTGGTGGGCGGGGCCACTTCCTCCTTGTTGTTTCCCTTGGCGGCCGCTCGATCGCGGTCGGCTTGCTCGGCCTTCAGGACCAGCAGCTCGTACTTGATCCGCTTCCGCCAGACGTCGCGGGCCTCGGCCGCGTTCTTGGGGTAGCTGGCGAGCTTCGAGTCGACGACGAGCTCCTCGTCGACGGTGAAGTCGTGGTCCATCGCCAGCAGCTCGTCGACCAGCTTGACGCGCTCGTCAATCCGCTCCAACAGCGTCTTGAACACGTCGAACGAAAAGCGGACGTCCCCCTGCTTGATCTGGTCGTCCAACTGCGTCTCCTGAGCCTTGAACCGGTCAATGTCCGACTGGTAGAAGTACACCTTCGGCGGATCGAGCATCTTCAGAAAGGTGTTCAAGAATCGGCCGGCGATCTCGTCGTCCAGCGGGTGGCGCAAGAGGTGATCGTCCTTCATCAGGCTCAGGACGATCTTCGTCACGTTGCTGTCTCTGGCCGTCGGGGCCAGCTCGGCCCGCGAGGTTGGGGCCGCCAGGGCCACGATGGCCAACAGGAGCCATACAAAATGGCGGGGCAGAGTACGAGCGGCGGGCGAAACGGATCGGATCATCGAGACTTCCCTTGTTTACATAAGTGCCGCAACCAAAATAACTTAAACAAAATGTACGCGTTTGCCGCCTCAAAATCAACCCCAACGCAGTCGCCTGCCGAGCAGCTTCGCGGCCGGGCGGAGAGCGGGCTATCCAAAGCCAACCATCCCAAGGCCTTACTGCCGGCAACCCGCTTGGAAGTCTACGCTGCCGGCCAGGCCGAGCACTGCCTCGGCCAGCAGGCTATCGGGACCCAGGTGCTCGGCCACCAACCAATTATAGGTCGGTGCCAAGGCGGTCCTGGCATTTACGTTACGCCGCAGGCGCTGGAGCAGTTCGCCGCGAAACAGCAAGTGGGGCTGGACGACCACCCGAGGAAAGGGCAAGCCGGCGGCGATTTCCAGCGCCCGCTCGACCGACGGCTCGGCCATGGAGAGAAAGGCCAGCTCGAGCCAGCCGAGCGGGCGGCGCTCGAATCGCAGGCGCGCGAAGCGGGCCATTTCGGCGTTGGCGTCGGCGTCGCGGCTGCCGCGGCCCACCATCAACAGCAACGTTTGCCGGTCGCTTGCGGGAGGAGCGGCACCGATCGCCTCGGTGCACCGCTGCTGGGACAAGCTCAGGATCGCCGGATGACATCCCAGGTGCGAGCAGTAGCGGACGCGCAGGCGCGGGTGGCGGCCGGCCGCTGCCGCCACGGCCCGCGGTATGTCGCGCTTGGCGTGGCCGGCGGCAAACAGGACCAGGGGCACGACGGCCAGTTGCTCGGCGCCCCGCTCGACGGCCCGGTCGACTGCCGCGGCGATGGAGGGTTGGGCGAGTTCCAGAAAGCACCCTTCGACCAGGCCGGCGGGGCGCATGGCCTGCAATCGTTGGATGAGCAACCAGAATTCGGCCACTCCCTCGGCATCCTGGGTCCCATGCCCGACGACCAGCAGCGCCTGGCCTTCGGCGGGGAGGGACGAGGGGGTCATTCGATAGTCTCACGAAACATTTGTGCCGGCGGCGTTCCGGAGGGTCGGTTCAATGCAGCGGCGGTCCTAGTTATAATAACGGCGCCAGGCAATTGTTGGAGGAGTTTTCCGGCCGCCGGTGTACACTTATCTCACGATCACCGTCGGGTGTGACGCGGGGTTGAATCACCTGCTCGACCCCGCCCGCGAGCCCCGGATCGGCCGCGGGGCCGAAAGTGCGGTCATGCTCGCCGACGGCCTGTGCTCGCGGGTACACGCGGTGATCGCCCGCGAAGACGACGCCTGGCGTGTCCGCGATGCCGGCAGCCGGAACGGCACCTTCGTCAACGGCCAGAAGGTCGACCAAGCCGTTCTGGCGGATGGGCACCATCTGCGAGTCGGCTTGACGGAGTTCGCCTTCCATCAAAGCGAGCAACCTCCCACCGTCGGCCCGCTCCGAGCCGCCAACGTCACGCAAACGCTGATCCGCGAAACCAAGGTGGGGCTGTCGGACAGCGAGAGTTTTGCCCTCTCGGCGATCCAGGATTCCGAGCAGGCCAAGGAACTGTTGCTCTTGTACCAGCTCAGCATCAAGCTGCTGTCGTCGAGTCGCGCCGACGAGTTGATGCGGACGGCGTTGGACCTGCTGCGTGATTCGACCGGCGCATCGATCGTCGGCTTCCTCTGGGCCGGCGATGACGGACGGCTCAAGCCCATGCTGGTGATGCCGGAGGAGTCGGCCGCCCACGTTTCGCTCAGCGAGGATTTAACCCGGCTGGTCTGCCGGGAGGGGCATGCGGTCTGGATCGCCAACCAGCGGCCGGCGATGGCCCGCGACACGTTCGAGCACTACGCCGATGCGCTTTGCGTGCCCTTGGTCTCATCAGGGACCGTCTTGGGGGCGATCCACGTGTACCTGGAGCAGGGCCGCTTCCGGCAGTCGCACTTCGATTTTGCCATCTCGGTAGCCAACATCACGAGCGTGGCCTTGGCGCGGGCCCGGAAAGAGGAGAGTCTGCAGAGCGACGTGGCGCGGCTGAAGGCGAGCCTGCCCGGCTGCGATGAGCTGATTGGCGAGTGTCCGGCCATGCAGGAATTGAAAGCCCGCATCGGGCGGGTCAGCCGGGCCAGCGGGTGCGTGCTGATCCGGGGTGAGAGCGGCACCGGCAAGGAGCTGGTGGCGCGGGCGGTGCACCGCGCCAGCCCGCGGGCCGACCGGCCGCTGCTGTCGGTCAATTGCGCCGCGATCCCGGCGCACTTGATGGAAAGCCAGTTGTTCGGCCACAAAGCGGGGTCGTTCAGTGGGGCGGAGCGGGACCACGTGGGCCTGTTCCAGCAGGCCGACCTGGGCACGTTTTTTCTCGACGAAGTGGCGGAGCTGAGCCTGCCCGGGCAGTCGAAGCTGTTGCGGATTCTGGAGGGGCATCCTTTTTTGCCGCTGGGGGGCGAGAGGGAAGTTCAGGTGGACGTGCGGGTGATCGCGGCCAGCAACCGCAACCTGCCGGGTTACGTGGGCGAAAAAAAGTTTCGCGAGGACTTGTACTATCGGCTGAGCGTGTTCGAGCTGGACGTGCCTCCGCTGCGGGAGCGCGGGGGAGACATCGAGCTGTTGACCGATTTTTTTCTGGATCATTGCTCGCGGCAGCACGGGCGGCCCGGCCTGCAGCTTTCGCCCGAGGCGCGGCGGAAGCTGTTGGCTGCCCGGTGGCCCGGCAACGTCCGCCAACTGCGCAACACGCTCGACAGCGCCGTGGTGCTCGCGGCCGGCAACCGGATCGAGGAGGGGGATTTGGGCTTGCGCGAGTCCGAGACCGCCGAGTTGGAGTCGTTGCGGATTGACCATTGGGAGCGGAAGCTGATCGACCTGGCCCTCCAGCGAACAGCAGGCAACGTGCCCGAGGCGGCCCGTCTTTTGGGCATGGGCCGGGCCACTCTCTACCGCAAGATCGACGAGTACGGAATCTCCCGGAGATAACGCCGATGGGTAAGCGGAAGCCCTCACGAAAGTCGACCATGAACGAAGAAGAACCAGCGGAAGAAGCGGCACGGCGTAAGCGGCTCAAACTGGCGGCGGCAGTCGAGAGGGCCGTCCAGGAATCCGTCCGCGAAGCGCTGATCGATCATAAACGGGCCGGAAATCCGGTCGCGTTTTGGGAGAATGGCCGGGTCCGCTGGGTGCCTCCGGAGGAGATCGTGATCCCGGATTTGCCGCCCCCGGAGGAGACCGACGACGACGTCCCGCTTTTTCCATGGTGATTGGCGGGGACGCTTCTGACTGTTTCCTGCCAGGCGTCCTTCGTGTAGCATGGACGGCCGATCCCGCCGGTTTCCCTCCTGACTCAATAGCCTAGTTTCTTCCCGGAAAGGACAGCCTGCCATGACCGATCGTGTTGGCTTGCGGCGTATTGGCTTAGTGCTCGCGCTGCTGCTCGTTGCGTGCGCGCAGTCGATGGCCCAGGAGTGGACCCGGTTTCGCGGGCCCAACGGCACCGGGCTGAGCGACGCCACCACGATCCCCGCCCGCTTTACTGAAAAGGACTTCAACTGGAGAACCGAGCTGCCGGGCGTCGGCCACTCGTCGCCGGTGCTGTGGGGCGATCGGATTTTCGTCACGAGCGCTTTCGAGGACACCGCAACCCGGATTGTGCTCTGCCTCGATGCGGCCGACGGCAAGATCCTCTGGCAGCGGCAGTTCCGGTTCACGCTGCACGGCAAGCACAAGTTCAACAGCTTCGCCAGCAGCACTCCGGCGGTCGACGAAGAACGAGTCTACGTGACCTGGTCGGCGCCCGAGGAGTACACGCTGTTGGCTCTGGACCATGAGGGCAACGACGCCTGGTATGCGGACCTGGGCCCCTTCGTGGGCGACCACAGCGGCGGCACGTCGCCCATGGTTTACGAAGATCTCGTGGTCCTGGGCGGGGACCAGGGCTTGAGCAACGGCTCACCGGAAGCTCCGAGCTTCCTCGTGGCCGTCGATCGCCGCACGGGCCAGCGGCGCTGGCAGACCGAGCGGCGCACCGAGAACGCGGCCTACTCCACCCCCTCCGTCAATCAACCCGACGGCCAG
>JBBDNX010000090.1:0-7411 GCA_040877345.1 Pirellulales bacterium | reverse complement strand
AGTAGCCGTCACGCTCCGCGTGACGAGCCGCCTCACGCGGAGCGTGAAGGCTACTTTACTCGAAGTCGATCGAGTCGAGCAGGAAAGGGTTGCCGGCGCCCTTGCCGATCTGGGCGCTGCCGCCGGTGGACGGTGTCGACAAGGCGGTCCCGGGCGGCGCTGGGGGCTGAGCCGTCCGAATCGTACGCTGGTCCGAGATCGCCTGGGCCGCGTGCCGCAACTCGGCCGGGCTCAGCCGCCGCAGATTTGCCAGCTCGCTCAGTGGCTTGAGCGAGTCGATCAGCCGCTGAAATGTCGGCTCGAGCAGCACGATTTCAGCCATCCAGCGTCGCATCTGGTCGAACGACTGCGAGGCCGCCACGAACTGCCTCTGCACGTCGGCGGACGTCTCCAGCGCTTCGATCGCGTCGGCCAGGTCGCCTGTCTGGCCGATCACCTGGTCCTTGAGATTCAAGAGACCGTCGAGCCGTGCGCTGGCCGAGTCGACGTCCATGCCTTCGTCCTGGAGGCGGCCGCGCAGCTTGACCAGTTCGTCCAATGCCTCGCTCGCCTTTTGCCGGCTTGGCACATCGCTGCCGCAGAGGATGCCCTCTTCGAGCGCCAACAGCTCGTCGCTCGCCCGGCGAGCTTCTTCGGTCTGTCCGGCCGCGGCGGCCAGCCGTTCGGCCAGCAGCGACCACTCGGCGACCAGTTGATCCAGCGCGTCGGTCATGACCGGCTGCTCGCCCAGCAATTGCTTCTGGAGGGCCTGGATCCGCGCCAGTGCCTCGGAAGCCGCTTCGGCCTCTTGGCCCTGGCGTGCGAGAACGGCCAACAGCTCGGTCGATTTTGCGGCCTGTCCGGTTTGTCCGGCAAGTTGGCTGATGCCGCGTGAGAGACCGGCCACTTGCCGGTCGAGCCGGGCCAGGTCGTTGGAGAGGGGTCGGGTGATGCCCCAATAAACGACGATGATTCCGCCGATGAATCCCGCGGCAAAAATGGCCCAGGGCGGGATGCGTGCCGGCAGCGACTCGAGTGGATTGGCGCGGGCGGTGAGATCGGTTGTGTCGGTTGTGCTCACGTGGTTCTCCTCCTGAGTGGCTGGAGCGATTTGCTGTTCCGCGGCAGGCTGCGGCGAAGCCCACATGTCCCGTTGTGGTATCGGAAAAGTCGCCGCCGTTTATCGAATCTTTGTAGACAGCCGGATTTGAAGGCAGAAGCGAGAAGGCAGAAGGAGGAAGGAGGAAGGCAGAAGGCAGAAGGACTCCGAAGCCGGAGCGCAAAGCGCCAAGAACGTTCTAAGTGAGCACTTGTCGGCCTTAGCCTGAATCCTGCCGAATCCAGCTACGAGGACCGGATAATCCGGATCACTACGAACTACGGACCGGATGAATCCGGATCACTACGAACTTAGTCGAGCGTGGCGAAGGCGCGGCGCATGGCGGTGGCGGTGGCGGCCACGGCTTCTTCGCCGGAGAGAGCGCGCAACTCGGCGTTGAACGGCTCGGCCCGCACCGGGCCGTCGTAGCCGATCTTCACCAGCGCACGCAGGAATGTGGCCACGTCGATCACTCCCGTGGCGGCCGGCAACTCCCGCCTCGAATCGATCTGCTCGTCGACAGGTATGCCGGCCGGCGCGTCGTTCAGGTCGCAGGCCACCACGTTGTGGTTGGTCAACGTCAACAGGTCGGCCTCGCCTTCGCCGGCCGCGTACCAGTGCCAACTGTCGAGCACAAAGCCGACGTTGTCCATCTCGATCGCGGCGATCAACTCCTTGGTTTCGGCCATGGAGTGGACAAAGGGATGCCGCGAAGCGGACCAGGATGTCTTGGGGCCGACATACTCCAGGCCGAACCGCTGGCCGTGGTCGGCCAGCACTTCGGCGACTTCGTGCAGCCGCTGGGCGTGCTGCTTGAAATTGGCCAGGTACGTCAACTCGCCGTGCGAGGGCCTCAGCCAGGTGCCCACGCGCGTCACACCAGCCCGCTCCAGGGCGGCTGACGCACGCGGCAAAGCCTCGAGGCCCATACGAAACGTGGTCTCGTCGGCTCGGAAATCGACCGGCAGCCCGGCTGCGCCGAACACGACCTGCTTTTGCTTCATCTCGGCCGCCAGGTCGGCCAGTTGGCCATCGTCCAGCGTGCCGAGAAAACCCGCGTCGGGGGCAACCGACTCAAAGCCGTGCCGGTGCGCCAGGTCGATCGCCTCGACCTGGTTGGCTTTGACGCCGATCGCCCCGCAGACCAGGTCGATCGTCATCTTGCGGTCCGAGCGGCCCTCGGTGGCGGCTGCGCGCCGGCCGATCGGGCAAGCACTCACGGCGGCGGCTGCCAGTGCCCCGTGCAAAAGCTGTCGGCGACTGATCATGAGCGGGACCAAAAGAGGAGCAAGGTGAACTATTTTTGCGTTGGTCAGGTGACGGTTAGTGTGCGCAGGCCGGCCTGCAAAGTCCAGAAAGAGAAAAGTCCAGAAAGAGAATCTGCCTAAGCGGCCTTGACGAGGCGGCGGAACCGACCTAGTATATTTTGAGTAGTCAAAAAGAATTTTTGAAGTGTGTGAAATATCTTGTCGAAGATTCTTATAGACATCAATGCTCCAGAATTCTGGCGAATTCTGTACCTGTTCACGTAGGGGAGGCCATCGCCTTTTATGAAGAAGCTTGTGCCGTCTGTGGCTGCTCTGGTGTTGTTGGCTCTGGCCGGATGCAGCCCGGCGGCCGATGGATCGAACCCGGCTGGTTCGACGAAGGCGCAGAAACGAGCGTTTTCCGGCGCTTACCCGATCAAGGTGGTGGCCACAACGGGGATGGTGGCCGACCTGGTCCGGCACGTGGGAGGCGAGCACGTCGACGTCGTGCAACTAATGGGCGAAGGAGTCGATCCGCATCTTTACCACGCCACGACCGACGACATCAGCCAACTGAACAGGGCCGACGCGATCTTCTATTCGGGGTTGCACCTGGAAGGGAAGATGGGCGACCTGTTCGTGCGGCTGGCCAGAAAGAAGCCAACCATCTATGCCGTGACCGAAGGGATCGACGAGCAGCGACTGCTGGAGGTGAGCAGCGGACTCTACGATCCGCACGTCTGGTTCGACGTGGCCCTGTGGAGTGAAACGCTGGGCGTTGTCGAAGGGGCCCTGGCCGAGTTCGACCCAAAGCACGCCGCCGAATACAAGAAAAACGCCGAGGCGTACCGGGCCGAGCTCCTGGCGCTGGACGCGGAGGTGAAAACCGAGTTGGCCCGGATTCCCGACGAGCGCCGCGTGCTGGTGACGGCCCACGACGCTTTCCACTACTTCGGCCGGGCTTATGACATCGAGGTCAAGGCCATCCAGGGGATCAGCACCGACGCCGAGGCGAGCGTGAAGCAGATCAACGAACTGGTCGGGGAGATTGTCGATCGGGGCATCAAGGCCGTGTTCGTGGAAACCAGCGTCAGCGAGCGCAACATCCGGGCGCTGGTCGAGGGCTGCCAGGCTCGCGGCCACCGGGTGACCATCGGCGGCGAGCTGTACTCGGACGCCATGGGCAAACCCGGCACGCCGGAAGGCACCTACGTGGGCATGGTGCGCAAGAACGTGGCGACCATCGCCAAGGCCCTCGAGTGATGATTCGATCGCAACAAGAAGCAATGCGTGCGGCTGCAATCCAGCCGGCCATGCCCGGCGTCGAAACGCCCCGCCTCGGTCCGGCGGCAAACGCCCAGACGGCCGGCCAGTCGGCGGCTGCCGTCCGGCCCGCGGCCGAGCCGGTGCTGGACGTACACGACGTGACGGTGGCATACCACCGCAAGCCCGTGCTGTGGGACGTGGATCTGACGATCGAACAGCCGGCCCTGATCGGGATCATCGGCCCCAACGGCGCCGGCAAGAGCACACTGCTCAAGGCCATTCTGGGTCTGGTGCCGCTGGCCAGCGGCCAGGTCCGCATCTTCGGCAAGCCGCCCAGCGAGCAGCGCCGGCTGATCGGATACGTGCCGCAGCGTGAGAGCGTCGATTGGGACTTTCCGGTCAGCGTGCTCGACGTGGTGCTGATGGGCACGTACGGCAGCTTGGGGTGGTTCCGCCGCCCGGGCCGCCGCCAGCGCGAGTGGGCACTGGACTGCCTGCGCCAGGTGGGGCTGGCCGACCTGGCCCGCCGCCAGATCGGGCAACTTTCGGGCGGACAGCAGCAGCGCACCTTCCTGGCCCGTGCACTGGCACAGCAGGCCGAGATTTACTTCATGGACGAGCCGATGGCCGGCGTCGACGCGACGACCGAGCACGTGGTCTTCTCACTGTTGGAGCAACTTCGCGAGCAGGGCAAGACGGTGCTGGTCGTCCATCACGATTTGCGCAGCGTGCCGCGGTACTTCGAACAGCTCGCCATGCTCAACATGCGGCTGGTGGCTTACGGCCCTACCGAGCAGGTATTCACGCCAGAGAACCTGCGCAAGGCGTACGGCGGACGGCTGACGATTCTGGACGAGGCAGCCGAAGCCGTGGCGGCTCGAGAACGCAGTGTATGATCGCCTACAACACCGCGATCGTGCTGCTGGGCACCAGTCTGTTGGGCGCCAGCGCCGGGCTGGTGGGCAGCTATGCCGTGCTGCGGGGCCGCTCGCTGTTGGGCGATGCCCTGGCGCACGCGGCGCTGCCTGGCCTGTGCCTGGCTTTTCTGCTGGTCGGTGAGCGCAGCCTGCCCGCCATGCTGGCCGGGGCACTGGTCTCAGGCGTGGTCGGCGTGGCAGTGATCA
This sequence comes from Pirellulales bacterium, assembly GCA_040877345.1. Classification (GTDB taxonomy): domain Bacteria; phylum Planctomycetota; class Planctomycetia; order Pirellulales; family JAICIG01; genus JBBDNX01. The sequence goes on along the minus strand of JBBDNX010000090.1, from coordinate 2,696 downwards.
CGGTCCTGCGGCGATATACGCGGATCAAGGAAGACGCCGCCATCGGCATCGTGCTCAGCGTCTTCTTCGGCGCCGGCGTCGCTTTAAGCGGCTGGATCCAGCGGCAGACGACCACCGGCAGCAAGGCGGGCCTGGACACTTTCATCCTGGGCCGCACCGCCGGGATGATCCGCCAGGACCTGTACCTGATCGCCGCCGTTTCGCTGGTCAGCCTGCTGATGGTGCTGCTGTTGTACAAGGAGTTCAAGCTGGTCTCGTTCGACGTCGGCTTCGCCGGCGCGCAGGGCTGGCCGGCCTTGAAGCTCGACCTGTTGATGATGGTCTTATTGGCGGTGACGGTGGTCATCGGCTTGCCCGCCGTCGGCGTGGTGCTGATGGCGGCCATGCTGATCCTGCCCGCCGCGGCGGCCCGCTTCTGGACCGATCGTCTGAGCGCGATGCTGGCTCTCTCGGCACTGTTCGGGCTGGTGGCCGGCGCGGTGGGCACTTCGATCAGCGCCAATCGCGGCAACATGCCGGCCGGGCCGGTGATCGTGCTGTCGGGGACCGTCGTGTTCCTGATTTCGGTGCTGTTCGCGGCACGCAGGGGAGGGCTGGCGCGGTTGCTCCGCCGCATCCGCTTTCGCCGGCGGCTTGGCGAGCAGATGCTGCTGGAGTTGCTCTATGAGTTGGCCGAGCCGCAACGCCAGGGTCAATCGTTCTCCGTCGACGACGTGGCCGCCGCCGCTCGCTGGGACGTCCGGCAAGCCAGGCGATTGCTCGACTCGGCCGCCAGGCGGGGCTTGGTCGAGACCCAGGGGGAGGGGCAATACCGGCTGTCGGCAAAGGGGGCGTCGCGCGCCGCGGAGGTTGCCCGGGGCAGCCGGTTGTGGACCTTGTTCTTGCTGGAAAATGCACAACTGGCCGGCGCCTTCGAGGAACTCGACGTCGAATCGGCCGACGAAGTGCTGCCGCCGCAGGTGATTGCCGACCTGGAGGCGAAGCTGAAGGCGGCGGGCCGGCTGCCGGCTCGGTGGCGATCCGATACTGCCGGGGGCACGCCATGAACTGGCCCGACTTGTCGCCCGAAGCCAGCATGGCCGCGTGGACCATTCTCGTGGGAGCGGTCTCCAATGCCGCCTGCGCGCTGATCGGCTGCTACCTGGTGCTGCGGCGGCTGAGCCTGCTGGGCGACGCCATCAGCCATGCCATCCTGCCGGGCATCGTGCTGGCCTTTCTTCTGACCGGGCAGATATCCTCGCTGCCGATGCTGCTGGGGGCGATGGCCGTCGGCATGTTGACCACGTTCCTCACTCACTCGCTGCACGATTTCGGCCAGGTGCCCGAGGACGCCAGCATGGGAGCGGTCTTCACCTCGCTGTTCGCGCTGGGTGTAATTCTGGTCACGAACTTCGTGTCGAGCGTTCACTTGGACGCCGATTGCGTGTTGTATGGCGATATTGTCAACGCCTCGCTCGACACGGTGCCGCTGGGCGCGTGGGAGGTGCCGCGCGTGCTGGGCATATTGACCATCTCGCTGGCCGGCGCGGCCGCGTTCGTCACGCTGTTCTGGAAAGAGCTCAAGATCGTTTCGTTCGACCCGCAGCTTGCCACCAGCATGGGATTGACGGCGGGCCTGGTGCATTACCTGTTGATGGGCGTGGTGGCCGGCGTCACGGTGGCCTCGTTCGAGGCGGTCGGCTCGATCCTGGTGGTCGCCATGTTGATCGTGCCCGCGGCGACGGCGCACCTGCTCACCGACCGCCTGGTGTGGATGATCGGCTGGGCCGTGGCGGTCGGGGTGATTGCGTCCGTGCTGGGTTACCTGTCGGCCGCCTGGCTCAATACCAGCGTGGCGGGCATGATGGCCGTCGCGGCCGGGGCGCAGTTCGGCCTGGCGGTCCTGCTGGCCCCCCGGCACGGCCTGGTGAGCAAGATGGCCCATCAGCTTGCTCTGACATTGAGAATCGCGGGCGAAGACCTGGTGGCCCGGCTCTATCGTCTCGAAGAGCGCCAGGCGCAACCATATCCGCAGCCGCTGCCGCCGGCGCCCGATTCCGTGGCCGCGCCGTTGGTCCGCTGGCTGGCCATGCTGAGGCTGCGATGGCGGGGCGAAGTCCAGGCCAGGTTCAATGGTGAGCACCAGTTGACTGACAAGGGGCGCCGCACAGCCCAATCGCTGGTCCGTTCGCACCGGCTGTGGGAGTCGTTCCTGGGAGAGCATTTTCAACTGCCGCTGGACCACTTGCACGAGCCGGCCGAGCGGGTCGAGCACTTCATCGGCCCCGACCTCCAGGAGCGGCTGGCCACGCAGCTCGACCGCCCCGGAGTCGACCCCCACGGCAAGCAGATACCGCCCGAGGGCTGATCGCGGCAGGCCCGCGCCGCCGTGTTTTCCCGTCTGATCAGACCATAAAAGCCGGAGTGAAGTGTAAACGCAGGGCTGCCGGCTGGAACGACGAATAGCTAGTACAATTCCTTACGCAGTGAGCCCATTTACGGTGCGTTCGCCCTGCCCTCTTATTCCCTGTTTCCTGCGCAACTATTCAGGCAACGGGTTGCCCGGCCGAGTCCATTGTTGCGCCTCGAAGGAGACGGGGACCCCCGAAGCCAAAGCCTCCTGGTCGAGGATGTACACGCCGCTCTCGTCAAGGGACGCGAACCCGTCAACGGCCCGGATCCGTCGACCTTTGCCACCGACCCGCTGCATCTCGGAC
>JBBDNX010000089.1:0-7419 GCA_040877345.1 Pirellulales bacterium | reverse complement strand
ACGCATCCTCCACGGCCCCTTGGCTCTGCTGTGACCCGGCCGGTGAAGCGTGCGGGGGCGCCATGCCGGGCTCGCCCCGAAAAAGACCCGCGCGATGCGCCGCAACCAGGCCGCCGGTCGCCCCCAGCATGAGGACCAACAGCCCGAGCCGCGCGGCGGACTTCCACATTTTTCGTCGGGCCGGCATCCGGACGGGCCTCGCGGCCAGGCGCGGAGGCATCGCGCGGGCCGGTTGCTGTAACCAGGCCAGGTATTGCTCCAGCAGGTCGGCCACCTCGCCGGCCGTCTGAAATCGGTCGGCCGGGTCCTTGGCGTGCAGCTTGTCGATGATCTCGGCCAGCCAGTCGGGAATGGCGGGATTCAGATCGCGGATCGGCCTGGGCTGCTCGTCGCTGATGCGCCGCAGCACCGCCACCGCGGTCGGCGCGCGGAAGGGTGGCCGCCCGGTGCACATGGCGTACATCACGCTGCCCAGGCTGAACAGGTCGGCCCGCTGGTCCAACGGCTCGCCCCGCGCCTGCTCGGGCGCCATGTATTGCGGCGTGCCGGCCACCACGCCGCTGTGCGTCAGGCTGGCCTCGTCGGCCGAGCGGGCCAAGCCGAAATCGGTGAGCACCACCCGCTCCACGCCGTTCTCCAACAGCACGTTGGCCGGCTTGATGTCGCGGTGCACCAGCCCCTGGGCGTGCGCCGCGGCCAGGCCCGCCGCGATCTGCCGGCCGATCCTGAGCACTTCCGGCACCTCGAGCGGCCCTGTCTGCTCGATCCGCTGCTGGAGCGACTTGCCCGCGACGTAGGGCATCACCAGGTACGGCAGGCCGCCAAACTCCGCCACCGCGTGAATGGCAATCACGTGCTCGTGAACGACGGCCGCGGCGGCCCTGGCCTCGCGGGCGAACCGCCGCCGCGCCACGGCGCTGGCGGCCAACTGCGGCGCCAGCACCTTGATGGCCACGTTGCGGTGCAGTATCCGGTCAAACGCTTTCAGCACCAGCCCCATGCCCCCCTGCCCCACCAGGCCGATCACCTCGTACGTCCCCAGCCGGCCCAGCATGTTCGGCTCTTCACTGGGCGCCAGGAAACCCAGCGACGCATCCGCCGCCGCGCCTTCGCCGCTTACCAGACATCGAGCATTGAATCCGAGAGTGCCTGCTTCACCCGGCGGGTGGGGCTCCAGGCCGTCAGGACGAAGCAGCTCCGGAAGCTCGCGCCAATCGCCCGGCTCGGCCGCGAGCTGCTCCAGCCGCTGGCGGCAGGCCGGGCACTGATCGAGATGCTCGACCAGGGCGGCCTCGTCGGCGGGCGGAAGCTCACCGGCGACGAACGGCGCGAGCTGCTGCGGACGGCAAGTGGCCTGATCGTTGATCATGTTTAGTTAATCTGTCCAGCCAGTCTCTCCAGCCCGGGGCCCGGCCAGGCCGTCAATCCTCTTCAAGCTGCCGAACTTTTTGTTTAATGCGGGCCATCACCCGGCTGCGGGCGGCGTAGACCGAGCCGACGGACAGGCCGAGCGCCTCGGCGGTGGACTGAATGGCCTCGCCTTCCACGCTGGTCTGCCAGAAGGCCTGCCAGGTGGTTTCGTGAAACTCATGCCTCACCTGCCGCGCCGCGCAGCGGAAGAGCTCGCGGCGGTATTCCCATCCAAAAAGATCCTCGTCGTCGCTGCCGGCGGCCGGCTGCTGTTCCAGCAGGCATCGAAAGCCGGTGCCGCCGGTGCCCCGCTGTTCGGGCCGTGCGCGCGAGAGGAAGTTGATCATCATGTTGCGTGCAATCCGCGAGAGCCAGCCGCGGAAGCTGCCGCGGTTGGGGTCGGTGTCGAACTGGTCGATCGCGGCCGCCACGGCGACCATGGCTTCCTGGGTCAGCTCCTGGGCATCCGCATGCTGGAACCCTTTGCGCCGTGCCAGCCGGTAGATCAAGGGCTCGTACAGCTCGACGAACCGGCTCCAGGCCTGTTCATCTGCCGGGTTGCCCAACCTCACCAGCAGGCTGTGGCGGGTATCCGGCGTCGGGTCCATCAGTTCTCTCCGCATAGCTACACACAGGCCAACCCCTAATCTGACACGAATTCCCGAAAAAACGACCCAAATTCCGGCGGTGCCTCGGCTCATTCACGCCCCGAAGGGGCAATTTACATGTCAGCCTGGGGCAGAGCGCAGCGGCGGCAGCCGCGTAGCGCCGCCCCAGGGTCCCCCGCCAAGAGAGTGCGCCCTGAAAGGGCAACACAAGGAAGGCTGGCGCACCGCGACTAACGTGGTGCCTGCTCAGCTCTTCGGCTGGTCGAGCATCCAGGCGGGCGGAGCCAGCGGAGCAAGATAGCTGACCAGCATCAAGCCGCCGAGCACAATCATCAGCAACGGGATCTCGTGGTTCGCGCTGAGGCGGTCCGGCTGGCGGAGGATCGACAAAACCGAGGCAATCATCAGGAAGGGGCCGATCACCACGGTCACCTTGTTGAGGCCGCCGATCGCCAGCGTCGCCAAACCCAGGATGCCCAGCGGCAAAGTCCAGACCCAGTTGACGCCGGGAAGCACCTCGAAACTGTTCAACAGCCAGGCGACGCCCAGCACGATCAACCCCATCGAGAATATCAGCGGCTCACGCGGTTTTGTCATGGCGCAAAGCTCACTCGTCCTGCGGGCACAATCGCTCGGAAACCATAGCTTACTGGGAGCCGCGGTCAAAGGTCGCGCGCCGTGGCTAACCGGCGGCCGCCCCGCTTGACCTATCTTTCCGTTAGCGTAACCGGTCCACCACCTCCAGGCCATGCCGAGCGGATTGAATCATGGGTCCCTTCCAGTTCCGGCTCAGCACGCTGTTCTGGCTGACACTGCTGGTGGCTCTCACGTTCTCCTTGCCCGTGCCGATTGCCAGCGTTGTTGCGCGACTAAGAAGGACCCTGAAACCAAACTAGCTCGAGGTGCGTCATGTCGGCTGCGCGCGGAGGCGGCGCTGGGTTACTGCTCTTGGCCATCTATATCTTCGCCATGTGGCAGTGGAACTGCGAAATCGAACGCCAGAAGGTCAGGCGAGAGCTGCAAGAGAAAATCGTCGCTTGGGTCTCGCAACAGCCCGTCAAGCCAGGCGGCTACTCCTGGGGCGACCTGGCGCAGGCCCGCGTGGTGGACCAGGCCGACGCCGACTTTCTCCAGGACAACAGTTACCAATATCAGCCGATCGGCCCCGACTCCGCACCGGACAGCATCCTGTTCCTCGAGCGGAAGGACGAGAACCACGAACGATACCTGCACGCCGACGGCTCGATCGGCTACCTGCGCAAATGGCCTTCGCCCGACGGCAGGCGAGTGCTGATCGACGCGGCCGGCCCGCCAGGCTCCAAGACGCGCAGGGTGCGTTTCCTTTCGGCCGGCCGGGCCGAAATCGCCGGCGAGTACTCGATCGACGGCTACGAGCGGACCGTGATCTGGAATCCCGGCAGCAACCTGGTGGCGATCAACTGCGGCCTGGAAGGCACGAACGACCCGCTCACCATCTGGCACGTAGACGACAAGAAATCGCGGCTCGTCCCCTTGCCGAAAGACCTGACCCTGGACCACCTGCTGTCGAAAGAAGTCCCGCACGCCGACACCAACTGGGGCATGGACTTCATCGAGGCCCGGACCTGGACCAGCGCCAACCAGCTCTCGCTCCGCACGCAAGGGACCGGCAGCTACGTCGATCCCCGCACCGGCAAAAAGATGGGCTTCAACCTGATCTACGACGTTTTGCTCCAGGTCGTCCCGCCCGATCTCTGCCGGATCAAGGCAACCGCCAAGAAGCACTTTGCCCAGTCCGAGTTCCAATGACCACCGCAGCCGCGCGTTACTGATCCGAGCCCGATCAAGGCCCGGCCCGGTGGACCCTTACCGCTAAGAAATACTCAGCGCGGACTTGATGCAACCCTCCAGCCGCTGCATCAGGCCGGCGGACAAGCGGCCGATCGTACGATGAATATCTCGTTGATCAACGGTGTCGAGGTGCTCACATTTGACGGTCGAATCGTTCAGCAAGGCAGTCTGGCGACCCTCGGGCGTCGATACGTCAATGAACAACTGCGAGGGCTCCACATGAGCCCGTTGGATGGAGGACGTGATAATCGCCACCACCGTCGAGTTGAGCCGGGCATTGAGATTGTTGCTTTGAACAACGACGGCCGGACGCACCTTGGTCCCTGGGCCCGAAACAAAGGCGATGGGGAGCAACACCACGTCGCCGCGGCTAACTTTTGTCACGGTGCTCATCGTAGCGGTCGTAGGCGTTCATGGCCGGATCGTTCCAGCCGGCCTCGCCGGCCGTCTTCGCAGTCAACGGATACAACTCGCGCGGATCGAACGTCTCCTCGACAAACAAGGCACGGACCTTCTCGAACTGCTCGGCCGAAATCAGGTAATAGACTTTTTTAGCCGCCTCGTCCAGAACCTGCACCGGCGTTCGGGCCTCCGCCTCAAGCGACTGCCGCTGCTGCTCGCTAAGAATGATCGGCATGGTTACTCCTCCCATTAAGTGTAGCAGACACAACCGCCCCAAGCGATCAGCCCTGTCCCTTATCCGCTACACCTCCACGTTCATCCCCAATTGACGCATCTTGCGGTAGAGGTTCGAGCGGTGCAGGCCGAGCAGCCGGGCGGCCTCGCTCACGTTGCCGCGGGCGCGGTCGATCACCTGCTGAATGTAGTCGACCTGGAAGCGGTCGGTGGCGTCGGCCAGCGGCAAGTCGTAGTTGATCGTGGCCGGCGACGCGCTGGAGGGCGTGAACAAAAACGACGGATCGTCCGCCTCGATCCGGTCGCCCGGGGCCAGGTACGCCAGCCGCTCCATCTGGTTGCGCAGCTCGCGCACGTTGCCGGGCCACGAATGCGTCTCCAGCCGGCGGCGGGCCGCCGCGCTCAGCTTGGGAGGCTTGCGCCGGGCCTTCCGCGAGAAGTCCTCCAGAAAGTGCTCGGCCAGCATCAGCACGTCCTCCGGCCGCTCGCGCAGGGGAGGAATCTCCATCGTGACCACGTTCAAGCGAAAATAAAGGTCCTGCCGGAACTTCTTGGCACGGACCATGTCGGCCAGCTCCTGGTTCGTGGCCGCAATCACCCGGGCGTCGGTGTGGATCGGAGTCGAGCCCCCCACCCGCACCACCAGCTTTTCCTCCAGCACCCGCAACAGCTTCGCCTGGCCGCCGGGACTCAAGTCTCCGATCTCGTCCAAGAACAGCGTCCCGCCCGAAGCCAGCTCGAACTTGCCCGCCCGCGCTTCATGCGCGTCGGTAAAGGCACCCTTCTCGTGGCCGAACAGCTCGCTCTCCAGCAAGGTCTCGGTCAGGGCCGCACAGTTCACGGCCACGAACGGCTGATCGCGCCGCGCGCTGAGATAATGGATCGACTGGCTGACCACTTCCTTGCCCGTGCCGTTTTCCCCCAGGATCAGGATGGCCAGCTCGGTGCTCGCCACCCGCCGCATCACGGAGCGCAGCGCGTCGATGGCCGGACTCTGGCCGATCAACTGCACGCCCTGGGCGGCCTGCTCGGTCATCAGCCGACGCGACTGCAGCAACCCCTCGCGCTCCTGGGCATTCTCCAGCACGATGGCGGCCTGCGCGGCCAGCTCGACCAGCGTGGCCTGGTCCTCATCCGTGAAGTTGCCTTCCAGCTTGTTGATCGTTTCGAAGGCGCCGAACAGCTCGCCCCGCCGGCCCCGCAGCGGCACGCACAACAGGGTCCGCGTCTTGTAGCCCAACTGTTCATCGACCCGCCGATTGATCTCCTCCTGGCCCCGTGCCAGATCGACGCGCCGCGGCTGACCGGTGCGGATCACCTGGCCGATCACGCCGGAGTCGTCGGGAATACGCAACTCGCCTCCTTCCACTCCCAGGGCGGGCCGGCCCACCAAGGTCTTGTTCGGCCGGTCCCAGAGAAAGATGCTGGCCCGGTCGGCCCCCAGCAGCCGAGTGGCCGCCTCCGCCATGTCGACCAGCATGGTTTCGATTTGCTGGTGCTGATTCCACTTGCCGGCGATCTCGAGGATGGCCTCCAGGCGGCGCACGCGGCGGTGCTCGCGGTAGCGCTGCCGCACGCTGGCGACCGCCTCGGCACAGACGGGCGCCAATGTGCCGGCCACGTCCCGCATCCGCGCGGAAGCCGACTGCGACGGCCCGTGCAGGACCAGCACTTCGGATGCCGCCTTGGGCTCCAGCGGCACGGCCGCCCAGGACCCCGCGGCGGCCGGTGCCTCGCTGTCCAGCGCCTCGGACAATAAGCTGGCAGGCAGTTTCTGCCGGCTGCCGGTCTGGGCAAGGACAGACCACTGCCCGTCTAGCGGAACGGCGACTGCCGCGAAATCGCAACCACCGGCGGCTGCGATGAAAGGCAATGCCGAGGCGAAAAAACCGTCCGGGTCGTCGCTTTGATTCGCCAATACAAGCAGACGTGTGGCCAACTGTGCCATTTCCGCGTCAGCCGACACCAGCGCGTCAGTTTCGCCGCCAGAGTCTAAAATATTTTGAGCAACCATTTTATGATCTAAAATCAACTGTGTCTACGGGCGATCCAATTGACCCAACATGCGTATCCTTACAGAACAATTATCCTATGCTAGTGTAGTCCTTAATACAACACAAAAATCAAAAATACTCCAAAATCGGCCCCGGACACTGTCCACTTTTGGACACATGCGGCCGTTTCGAAGGGGCTTGGCACGGGCGGGTCGTTGAGAAGCAGCCCCGGAAGCGGTATCTTGCTTGGGCCCGGCGGCGCTTCGAGCCGGGACCAATCCCGACTAGGAGGCGCCGATGGGTCTGTTCGAGGGCAAAAAGGGCCTCGTGCTGGGGGGGGCCAACGACAACTCCATTGCCTGGGCCATCGCCCGCTTTGTCATGGACGAGGGGGCCGAGTGCGGCTTCACCCATCTGCCCGATCGGCCCGACGACGAGCGGCAGCGCAATCGCCGCCGTGTCTCGATGCTCACCGACAAGGCCGAGCGGGCCCGCTTCCTGCTGCCGCTGGACGTCACCAAGGACCCGGACATCGCGGCGGTGATGGCCAAAAGCGCGGAGCTGTTCGGAAAGCTCGACTTTCTGGTGCACTCGATCGCCTATGCCCCCCTGGAGGATCTCAAGGTCGACACCGTCCAGACCAGCCGCGAGGGATTCAAGCTGGCCATGGAGATCAGTGCCTACAGCCTGATCGCGGTGGCCAATGCGGCCCGGCCGATCATGAGCCCGCGCTCCAGCATCGTGACGATGACGTACTTCGGCGGAGAGAAGGCGGTCCCCGGCTATAACGTGATGGGCATCTGCAAGGCCGCCCTCGACTCGGTCGTGAAATACCTGGCCCACGACCTGGGGCCGGATGGCATCCGCGTGAACGCCGTCAGCGCCGGTCCGTTGCGGACGCTGGCCGGCCGGGCGGCGGGAGTCGACGACATGCTGGCGCT
>JBBDNX010000088.1:0-1414 GCA_040877345.1 Pirellulales bacterium | reverse complement strand
GTTGCGGCCTTCGAAGTTGCCCTCTTCGGTCACGTCGTACACGTAGCAGAAAGTCTTGGCCGCCTGGCTCCCCAGCACCTCTTCGACCTCGCCGGGAGTCCAAACGTAGAACTTGCCCTCCTCTCCCTCGCTGTCGGCATCCAGCGTGCTGTAAAAACCTCCCTGGGGGCCGGTCATCTCGCGGAGCACGTAATCGAGCGTCTCGCGGGCCACTTGGGCGTAAGCCTCGCGGCCGGTGGCCTGAAAGGCCTCCAAGTAGCAGCCGGCCAGCAAGGCGTTGTCGTAGAGCATTTTTTCGAAGTGCGGCACCAGCCAGCGGGCATCGACCGAATAGCGATGAAATCCGCCGCCGAGCTGGTCGTAGATGCCGCCCCTGGCCATCTTGTCGAGCGTCCGTGTGACCATGTGCAGCACTTCGTCGCGCGGTCCGCGGCGCCAGTGCCGCAACAGCAGCCGCAGGTCCATCGGATGCGGGAACTTGGGCGCCGCGCCGAACCCGCCGTTCTGATGGTCGAAGGTCCGCGGGAGCATGGCCAGGGCGGCCTGGAGCGGCTCGCTCGAAAGCCCCTTGCCGGCCGAGCCCAGGCTGCCCGACTGCCGCACGTGCTCGGTCAACTCGCGTGCCTGCTCGAATACCTGCTCGCGGCGGTTTTGCCACGCTTCGCGAACGGCGGAGATCACCTGGTCGAAGCCGGGCATGCCCATCCGCCCGGTCGGCGGCCAATAGGTGCCCCCGTAGAACGGCTGCAAGTCGTGCGTGAGAAACACCGACATGGGCCAGCCGCCGCGGCCGGTCATCAACTGCACGGCGTTCATGTAGATCTGGTCCAGGTCGGGCCGCTCCTCGCGATCGACCTTGACATTCACGAAGGCTTCGTTCAATTTGCCCGCGATCGAGGGGTCCTCAAAGCTTTCGTGCTCCATCACGTGGCACCAGTGGCAGGCCGAGTAACCGATCGACAAGAAGATCGGCTTGTCCTGGGCGCGGGCCTGCTCGATGGCCTCCGGCCCCCAGGCATACCAGTCGACCGGGTTGTCCGCGTGCTGCAGCAAGTACGGGCTGGTCTCTTTGGCAAGTCGATTGGGCATTGAGGTTCTCCTGCGTCAGCCGCGACACAGCGACCAGTGGACATGACCAGGCAGCAGCCGCCGTGCCAACGGATTGCAAATTGCCGATTACTTGAACAGCCGCTGATTGTCCGGGAACGCCCCGTCGCGGACTTCGTTGCGGTATTGGGTCACGGCGTCGGTGATCGTCTGCCGCAGGTCGGCGTATGCTTTGACGAACCGGGGCACATAGCCCGACGTGAGCCCCAACAGATCGTGGATCACCAGCACTTGGCCGTCGCAGGCCGGGCCGGCGCCGATTCCGATCGTCGGGATCGAGACGGCGGCCGTGATCTTCGCGGCCAGC
>JBBDNX010000087.1:0-7434 GCA_040877345.1 Pirellulales bacterium | reverse complement strand
CCAGCAGGTCCCCCTCCAACGCGCGATACTCCTCGCGCAAGCCCTCGGCGGCCGCGACGAGATCGCCGCGACGGGCGGCCTCCGATTCGAGGAATCCCAAGGCGGCGTCAGCCAGTCCAACGGCCAAGGCCGACGTCGAAAGGCCGCCCGTGCCCGCGCTGCCCCGCTGCCCCAGCACGTCCTCGGCCGGGCCCGCCAATATCCAGCGCCGGTCCAGTTCCACGCCGTCCAGGTGCACTTCCCCGGTGTGCGTGGCAGATAAGCCAACCAGCCTGGCGGGCGGCCCCGCTACGACACCCGGCAAGCCGGTCGGCAACAGCGCCAGGATCTGGCGGCCATCCGGGCAGTCGGCCCCGGTGAGTATCCACTCGGCATGGCTGCCGCCGGTCACCCAAGGCAGGACGCCCTGCAGGACGAACCCGGCGCCGGCCTCGCGCGCGGTCATCGACGGAGCGGCCAGGTGGCGGCGGCTCGTGGTAAGGTGCGAGATGCCGACGGTGGCAAAGGCCTCGCCGGCAAACAACCGCGGCAGCACTTCGTGCTTCAAGGGCTCGTTATCGCAGAGCACGATGCGGCGCGCGGCGCCGAGCGGTTGCGTGAGCACGAAGGTCGTGGCCAGGCAGGCGGCGCTGAGCCGCAGGAAGGCGCGGATCTGGTCGGTCTCGCTCCAATCGAGGCCTCCCCACTCGGGCGGTGCAAAGGCTCGCAGCACGCCGTGCCGCCGCGCCAGATCGAGCTGTTCGCCCGGCCAGGCCGACGTGGCGTCGAGCTCATCGGCCCGGGCCGACAGCTCGCGGCAGAGCAAGTCGAAGGAGTCGTCGTCGGGCGAGGTTGTCAGCATGGCAGGCAAGCGCAGGCAGGAGGATCAACAGAGCGAATGCATTGTAGCAACGGCTTGGGGGCGAGCGCCTTTTCCAGAGCGCGGCGGTCGAAACGCGGCAACCGGGCGGGCCGGCAACCGGGCAAACATGGCTGGATTGACCGGGATGTGGCTGGACACTGGGGTCGCCGCCGTGTACCAAATCGTTATAATCACGGCCTTTTGGAAAAATGGCCTTTTGGAAAAATGGAAAACCGCAGCCGGCCAGGCCGCCGCGGACCAGTTTTCTTCGATGGCGTGCCGTGGGTGGTTTCCGCGGACACGCAGACCAGCTCATGCGGAAGGACATTCGATGAGCCAAACTGAGATCGCACCCCCCGATTCGCAACGAGCGCCCACGACGGGCGTCGGGACGGCAACCCTTTATGACAAGTGTCTGGCACTGGCCAACAACTTGTGGTGGAGCTGGCAACCCGAAGTGGTCAATTTGTTTCGGGACCTCGACCCCATCCGCTGGCGGCAGTTGGACCACAACCCGATCGCCCTGTTGAGCGAGTTCACCTCCGAGCGGCTCGAGATGCGGGCGGCCGAGCTGGTGCTCTACAGCAGGATCAACCACGCCTACCGGCGCCTCAAGGAATACCTGACCAACAACCAGACCTGGGGGGCCACCCATGCCGGCGTGCTCGGCGCCAAGCCGGTGGCCTACTTCTCCGCCGAATTCGGCATGCACGAATCGGTGCCGATCTACTCGGGTGGCCTGGGCGTGCTCTCGGGCGATCACGTCAAGACCGCCAGCGACTTGGGCGTCCCCTTCGTGGCGATCGGCCTGTTCTACGACCAGGGCTATTTCAAGCAGCACCTCGACCACGAGGGGTACCAGTTGGAGGAATACCTCGACACCAAGGTCGAAAACGTGCCGATGGTGCCGGCCGTGGCCGCCGACGGCACGCCGATCCACGTCTCGATCGATACCCGCGCCGGAAAGCTGGGGGCCAAGGTCTGGCTGATGCGCGTCGGCAGGGTGCAGCTCTACCTGCTCGACTGCGACGTGGAGGGCAACAGCCCGGAGGACCGCGAGCTGACCAGCCGGCTGTATGGCGGCGATCACCGCACCCGCATCCGCCAGGAGCTGGTGCTGGGCGTCGGCGGCGTGCGGGCCCTGCAGGCGCTGGGCATTACCCCGGGCGTCTTCCACTTGAACGAAGGGCACAGCGCCTTCGCCACGCTGGAAGCCATCCGCGCCATGATGGAGTCGGACGGGCTCAGCTTCGACGAGGCCCTCCGCGACGTGGCCCAGCACACCGTGTTCACCACGCACACGCCCGTTCCGGCCGGGCACGACCGCTTCGACGCCGGCCTGATCGAAGAGCACCTGGGGCCGCTGCGCGACCGCCTCGGTATCTCGCTCGACCAGTTGATGGGCCTGGGCCGCGTCGAGCCGCACAACGGCGGCGAAACCTTCTGCATGACCGTGCTGGCCTTGAAGCTCTCGCGGCGGGCCAACGCGGTGAGCTCGCTGCACGGGCACGTCAGCCGCCGCATGTGGGCCCACCTCTGGCCCTGGCGGGTGGAGGAGGAAATCCCCATCGGGCACATCACCAACGGCGTGCACGTGCCCAGTTGGCTGGCCTGGCAGATGCAACAGCTCTACGACCGCAACTTCCCGGTCAACTGGTTCAAGCAGATGGGCGAGGCCGAAGCCTGGCAAGGCATCCACGGCGTCGATCCGGGCGAACTCTGGGAGACGCATCACGCGCTCAAGAACCTGCTCTTGGCCTTCGTGCGGCGGCGCGTGAGCCGCCAGTGCCGGCGCCGCGGCGAAAGCGACGAGCTGGTCGAGGCCGCCCGCAACATGCTCGATCCCAACATCCTCACCATCGGCTTTGCCCGCCGCTTCGCCACCTACAAGCGGGCCGACCTGATCCTGACCGACCTCGATCGTTTTCACGAGATGGTGAACGATCCTCACCGGCCGATCCAGGTGATTTTTGCCGGCAAGGCCCATCCCGCCGACGAGCCGGGCAAGCAGTTGATCAAGAGGATTGCCAACCTGCGGCGCGACCCGCGCTTCGCCGGCCGAGTGGCCTTCGTCGAGGACTACGACATCAACGTCTGCCGCCACCTGACCCAGGGCGTCGACGTCTGGCTGAACAACCCCCGCCGCCCGCTGGAGGCGTCCGGAACCAGCGGCGAAAAAGTGGTCCTCAACGGCGGGCTGAACATGTCGGTGCTCGACGGCTGGTGGGCCGAAGCATACGACGGCGGCAACGGCTTTGCCATCGGCAAGGGCACCAGCCACGTCTCCGACGAAATCAACGATCGCCGCGACGCCGCCGATCTCTACCGCGTCCTGGAGCAGCAGGTGATCCCGCTCTACTACGAGCGCGACATCGACGGCTTGCCGCGGCAGTGGGTCAAGCGAATGATGAACTCGATCGCTTCGCTCGCCTGGCGGTTCAGCGCGCATCGGATGGTGATGGACTACGTGCAGACGGCCTACGTGCCCGCGGCCGGCGGCTTGAGTTGCGACATGAGCGTGCGCTGAGGAACGACCATGGACGGCGGCCCGGACCGGCCGCCGGCGGTCACGTCCATTCTTACCGGGGGGATTCCATGTCGATCAGCCAGTTCATGGACCATCACTTCCGGCATTTCAATGCGCGGGAGACGGTCGACGCCGCGCGGGCCTGGAAGCGCCACCTCGACGAAGGCGGCAAGATGCTCTTGGCCTTGGCCGGCGCCATGAGCACGGCCGAGCTGGGCATCTCGCTGGCGCGGATGATCCGCGAGGGCAAGGTGCACGCCATCTCCTGTACGGCCGCCAATTTCGAGGAAGACATCTTCAACCTCGTCGCGCACGGCGAATACAAGATGCTCCCCAACTACCGCGATCTCTCCCCCGACGACGAGCTCGAGCTGCGCAACGCCGGCTTCAACCGCGTCACCGACACCTGCATCCCCGAAACGGTCATCCGGCACATCGAAGGCAAGCTGCTGGAGTACTGGACCGAGGCCGCCCAGCAAGGAAAATCCTACTTTGCCAGCGAGTATTTCTACCGGCTGATCAGCGACGGGGTGCTGGAAGAAGTCAGGCAGATCCCGCGCGAGCACTCGTGGGTCTGGGCGGCCCACGAGACGGGCATTCCGGTCTACACCCCCGGCTACGAGGATTCGACGCTGGGAAACATCTTCGCCGCCCGGGTGATGGAAGGGGAAGTGAAGAGCCACTCGGCCATCAAGAGCGGAACCGAGCAGATGGAGCACCTGGTCCGCTGGTACCTGGCCAACGTCGAGCGGCACCCGCTGGGATTCTTTCAGATCGGCGGCGGCATCGCGGGCGACTTCGCCATCTGCGCCGTGCCGCTGATCATCCAGGACCTGGAAAAGAAGGTGCGGCTCTGGAGTTATTTTGCCCAGATCTCGGACTCGACCACGTCGTTCGGATCCTACTCGGGCGCCGTGCCCAACGAGAAGATCACCTGGTACAAGCTCGACAAGGACGCGCCCAAGTTCATGATCAACTCCGACGCCGCCATCGTGGCCCCTTTGATCTTTGCCTACGTCCTCGGCGACTGAAGGGTCAGAGGCCGGAAGTCAGAGGTCAGAAGTCCTTCCCTCCTTCCGCAGTTCCGGATCGTGGGCCCGGCGTGTCCTGCCGGCCAACGCTCCCAGCACGATCAACATTGCGCTGCCCCCAAGAAACAGCCAGAAGCTGGCGCCAAGCAACAGGATGAAACCGGAGGCCACGCCGGTCACCGCGCCGGCCATGCTGGTCGTGAGGTTGAGCGACCCAGGCCGCCCCTCGGAGCTACCCGAAAAAAACCCGACGATCCCGCCGACAATAAAGCCGACGAAGCAGACTACGGCAATCGTATCCGGGTTGTGCCCGCCCATCCTCTGGCGGGCCGTGCCGGTGAGCGCCAGGACCACGGCCGCCGTGGTGACCAGCAGAAACACCGTGGTAAGCGGGAAGCCGCGTGCTGCGTTGCCAGGCATGAATCAGTAGTCAGAGGTCGGAAGTCAGAAGTCAGGCCGCTCGTCGAGCATCTGGCCGTCGGCCCGATGGCCCAACCGGGAATAGACGCTGGGCGTGATCCCACCGGAAAGCTGGCGGACCGACCCATCGCCAAAGGCGAACTGGGCGCCTCCCGGATGGCGGCTTGCAAAGCCGCCGACTACAAGAGCCGGGTCAAGTCGAGCCGCCGGGCCGGCGCCTCGCTTCGCGAGCGGGCCGGCCGCTCCGGGCACGGTAAGGGCCGCTGCATTCACGGGCGGGCCCGTGTTGCGCAACGTGGCCCGCGTGCCCGACATCCAGCCCAGGTCGGCCGGGTCAACCAGCTTCTCGCCCAGGAAAATCGTGTGCGAGCTGCCGTCGGCAATGTCCTCAAAGCCGATTCGGCTGTTGAGAAAAAACACGCCGTGGTTATTGGCGTCGATCGGCCCCTCGACGTCGTGATGGCAGCCCGCGTAATTGCTCACCCCCAGCGGAGGCGGCGGTCCAACGTCGGACGGACAGATGAACAGATCCGTTCCCCACGCGCGCACCGGCTCGTTCGCCCGTGCGTACACGCCGGTGGAAAAGTCGATCTGCCGATACACGTTGGTTTGCTCGACGTACGGCAGCAGTTGCACCAGCCAGTTGAAATGGTAGCCGCGCGGCAGGCTGCGGATCGGCCCGCTGGGATTCAACACCCCGGCCGGCAGCACTTTGTGCACGCCCTCATAATGCTGCACCGCCACGCTGAGCTGGTTCAGATTGTTCGAGCACCGGCTGCGGCGGGCCGCTTCGCGGGCCGCGTTCACCGCCGGCAGCAACAGCGCAATCAAAACGCCGATGATCGTGATCACCACCAGCAGCTCGACCAGCGTGAACCCCCCAGACCGTTTCATGGTCATGACGGCCACTGCTCTGGCCGTCATGCGTGGATGCCGTGTCATTCAAAACCTTCGGTCATCGAGCAATTGCCCGTCGGCCCGATGGCCCAACTGGGCGTAAATGGCGGAATTGATCGACTCGGTGAGGAATCGCACCGAGCCATCGCCGAAGGCGAACTGGGCGCCGGTGGTATGATTGCTCTCAAAACCGCCGACGACGAGGCCCGCCTGCGGGTTGGCTGGAACAGGCGGTCCGCCTGCAGGCCAGCGTACCGCAGGCGGGTCGATCGCGGCGAGCAAGCCGGCCCCCACGCTGCTGGCGTTGATGGGCGTGCCTGTGTTGCGCAACGTGGCCCGCGTGCCCGACATCCAGCCCAGGTCGGCCGTGCCGATCCGTTTCTCGCCCAGAAAGATCGTGTGCGCGCTGCCGTCGCTGATGTCGTCGAGGCGGACGCTGCTGTTGAGAAAAAACACGCCGTTGTTGTTGGCGTCGATGGGCGCCTCGACGTCATGATGGCAGCCGGCGTAATTGCTGACGCCCAGCGCAAGCGCTGTGCCAGCGTCGGAAGGGCACAGGAACGACTCGCTTCCCCAATCCCGCACCGGCTTGTTCGCCGGCGCGTAGACGCCGGCGGAAAAGTCGATCCGCTTGTACGTGTTGTTTTTCTCCAGGTACGGCAGCAGTTGCACCAGCCAGTTGAAGTGGTAGCCCTGCGGAACGCTTTGCACCGGCCCGGCGGCCTCCAGAACGCCCGGCGGCAGCACCTGGTGCGCGCTCTCGTACTGCCGGACTGCCAGGATGAGCTGCGTCAACTTGTTTGCGCACTGGGCGCGCCGAGCGGTCTCGCGCGCCGACTGCACGGCGGGAAGCAACAGCCCGATCAGGATGCCGATGATGGCGATCACCACCAGCAGCTCGACCAGCGTAAACCCGCGGGGCCGTTTCATCGTTCGTCTCCCGGTGAAGTGACGTTGACCTTGATCTGCTTGACGCGGCGCGCCCGGCCCGCCCGTCCCGCCGGATAGTCGGCCTGGGCGGTGACCTGCACGACCGGCTCATCGGGCATCGACTCGACGCGGATCTCCACCACACCCGGCGAGGGCCCGCCCAGCGCGGTGGTGCTCACCTCCCACGTCTCGCCCGTGTAGTCCGGATCGGCGCGCAGCCGGGCCGCCGCCCGCTCGACTCCCGACTCCGCCAGCCGGCGGGCCTGCGCTTCGTGCTCCTGCTCCACGAGCAGCGTATGCTCCATCAGCCCGGCCTTGAGCAGCGAGGCCGCCAGCGCGATTGCAACCGACAGGCAGACCATCACTACCAGCAGGATCGCGCCCCTGCGATTGTTCTCCCGTCGTCCAACCCAATTCATTCCGCTTCTCCTTGGACACCGTTCCCGTCCAACCCCTCCACGAAACGCAGGTCCCGCCCCACGATCGCCTCCAGCCGCCAGGCCGAACCGGCATCGCCTTCGAAAGAGAGCACCGCCACGGTAATACCGTCGGATTCCTCAACCGCAAACACCGGCTGCGCTCGCTCGGTCAGCCGAAACATTTCGCGACTTGGCGACGAGCCCGCGAGCGCCGTCCGGCGCATCAGGCCGCCTGGTTCCCCGCGATACTCGACCGTGCCGCCGTCAGGCCGCGAAAACCCCAGGCCTGCCGCCGCCCGGGCTGCTTCGATCGGCACGACGGCGCGGGCTGCCGCGGCGTCGCGGCGGAATTCATCGGCCAGCCGCCCC
>JBBDNX010000086.1:0-1421 GCA_040877345.1 Pirellulales bacterium | reverse complement strand
GGGCGCCATTTGCACCGGCCTGGGCGGTTCCACCGTTTCTTCCAGTACATGTCGCTGTTCTCGTTCAGCATGCTGGGGCTGGTGGTGGCCGGCAACGTGGCCATGGTGTTCGTGTTCTGGGAGCTGGTGGGGATCTGTTCGTACTTTCTGATCGGCTTCTACATCGAGCGGAAAAGCGCGACGAACGCCGCCAACAAGGCCTTCATCGTCAACCGGATCGGCGACTTCGGCATGATCGTGGGACTGATGGCGCTGTGGGCAAGCCTGGGCACCTTTGCCTTCGGCGACGTGGGTGACCGCCAGGGCATCTTCAGCCAGGTGCGGTCGGCCGAGAACGGCTACCGGCTCGAGGCGCCGGCGGGCATGGTCCGCGCCTCCGCCGCCGAGCTGGCGGCCGAAGTGGTACGCGACCATCCGCGCAACCGGGGGGCGGCCGAGTCGGAGATCCTGGCGCGCATCGCGTCCTGGCGCGAGCAGGGCCACGGTTACTGGCTGCTGGTGGTGGCTGGTATCGGCATCTTCTGCGGCTGCGTCGGCAAAAGCGCGCAGTTCCCGCTGCACGTCTGGCTGCCCGATGCCATGGAAGGACCGACGCCCGTGTCCGCCCTGGTCCACTCGGCAACGATGGTGGCCGCTGGCGTGTACCTGGTGGGCCGGTTTTACCCAGTGTTCACGCCCGAGGTGCTGCTGGTGATCGCCGTGATCGGCGCCATCACGCTGTTGCTGGCCGCCTCGATTGCCATCACGGCCGTCGACATCAAGCGGGTGCTGGCTTACTCGACCGTCAGCCAGTTGGGCTACATGATGCTGGCCTTGGGGCTAGGCGGCTGGGCGGCCGGCCTGTTCCATCTGATCACGCATGCTTTCTTCAAGAGCCTGCTGTTCTTGTGCTCCGGCTCGGTGATCCACGCCTGCCACACCAACGACATCACCCGGATGGGCGGGCTGCGCCAAAAGATGCCCTGGACGGCCTACACGATGCTGGTGGGCTGTTTGGCCATCATCGGGGCGCCGTTGTTCAGCGGGTTTTTCTCCAAAGACGCGATCATCGCGCAGGCGCTCTCGTTCTGGAATCTCAACCCGACGCCGGGGGGCGTGCTGTTTGCCGTGGCCGCCGGCGGAGCGGCCGTCACGGCCTTCTACATGTTCCGCCTCTGGTTCATGACGTTTACCGGCGAGCCGCGCGATCGCCACGTTCACGAGCACGCCCACGAGTCGCCCCCGATCATGTACGTGCCGCTGGTCGTGCTGGCCGTCTTCGCGGTGGCGATCGGCTGGCCGTGGCTGGGCGTGGTGAGCCTGCTCGAACAGGCGCGTCCGGCCGGCGAGCTGGGGCAGGGGCTGCTGCTGCCCGGCCTGGTCTATCCCGACGAGCACGCCAGCCACGCCGAGGGTGATCGTGAGGGACGTGCCGGAGCGGC
>JBBDNX010000085.1:0-1422 GCA_040877345.1 Pirellulales bacterium | reverse complement strand
CTGGCCGAAGGTCGCCAACAGCGACAACCATTCGTGGGACGTGCACACCGGCCTCTTCAAGCGGATGAAGGAGCAGAGCGCCCCCATGCTGGATGCCGGACTAACGGGCCTGATCACCGACCTGGACGAGCGCGGCTTGCTGAGCGAAACCCTCGTCGTTGCCGTGGGTGAGTTCGGCCGCAGCCCCAAGCGCGGCGTGAGCACGTCGGGCAACACGAACAGCGACGATGGCCGCGATCACTGGCCGTATTGCTACACGGCGGTGGTGGCCGGCGCCGGCGCGAAGCGCGGCTTTGTCTACGGCAAGTCCGACGCCACCGCTTCGGCCCCGCTCGAGAACCCGGTGCACCCGATGGAGATCCTGGCCTCGATTTACCATGCGGTGGGCATCGATCCCACGACGCTGGTTTACAACCACCTCAACCAGCCCCGCGAGCTGGTGCAGGCCCACGCCGTCACCAGCCTGTTCGCCTAGAGCAGGCCGGCGGCAACCCAACGATTCGCCAAAGGGCGATTCCGGAACCAACGGAGTCGCCCTTTTTCGTTGGCGTTCTCCGGCTCGCCCTGTTGATAAACTGTTGATAAACAATGCTCAGAGCAGGCGCAGCCGCTCTTTTTCCAGGCGGTCGGCGATGAAGGCGATCGCCGCGGGGCCGACGTGGTTGTAGTACGCCCACCCGTGGCCGCCGGCCGAGGTCTCCAGGTCGCACTCGTGCGGAATGCCCAGCGCGGCCAGCTTCATCCGCAGCTTCTCGGCGCTCTCGTGCCAGCGATGGTCGGCCGGGTCGCAGGCAAACCAGATGTTCCGCGGCCAGTTCAAGGGGTGTACGTGCAACGTGGCCGTGTCCTGCCGGGCCGCCTCGGCGTCGGGATACATCTGGGGCAGCGTCTCCTCGTCCTCGTCGTGGAAACGCACCTGGTAATCGATGGCCGGCGCGATGGCCGCCACGATCGGGAACTTGTTGGGGAACTTGAAGGCGAACCGCAGGCCGCCCTGGCCGCCCATGCTCGTCCCCAGCAAGGCGATCCGCGGCGACGACGTTTGCCAGCGCTGGTGCACGTAGGGCAACACGTGCTCCAGCAGGTGATGCTGGGCGCTGTAGCGGGTGTCGAACTCGGGGCAGATCTTGTCCGTCCACCAGCTACGCGCGGTGAACGGCGCGATCGCAGCCAGGCCGTGCCGCGCAAGCTCCCCCGTAATGATCGGGTTCTGATCCACGCGGCCCAGGTGCACGCCGTGCAGGTAGATCACCACGTAGCCGTGCGGATTGCGCGCGGGCGGCTCGTACACGTCGCAGGCGTGCCCGGCTACGTCGATCTTGGTCCAGTTGCCGTTCAAGGCAGGAGTCGGGAGTCAGGGGTCAGGGGTCGGAGTCAGAGGTCAGAGGTCAGAGGTCAGAGGTCAGAGGTCGGAAGTCAGGG
>JBBDNX010000084.1:0-7491 GCA_040877345.1 Pirellulales bacterium | reverse complement strand
CGTGCGGATCGACGCCGACAACCACCTGCTGCTGGTCGAGGGCGCGGTGCCCGGGCCCAACGGCGGTTACCTGGTGATTCGCGAAACCAACAAGCTCTAGACAGGCTGCCTGGCGCGCCAAAGGGCGAAACACCATGACCAAGTTGCCCATCTACAATCGAACCGGACAGGAAATCGGCAGCTACGAGATCGACCCGGCCGAACTGGCCGGGCGGATCAACAAGCAACTGCTGCACGACGTCGTCGTCATGTACCAGTCGAATCTCCGGCTGGGCACCGCCCGCACGCGGAGCCGGGGCGAAGTGGCCGGCACCACCAAGAAGATGTACCGCCAGAAGGGGACCGGCAACGCCCGGGCCGGTTCTCGGCGCAGCGGCATCCGCCGGGGCGGCGGGCACATCTTTGCCAAGCGGCCCCGCGACTGGGTATACCGGCTGCCGCGCAAGGCGGTCCAACTGGCCACCAGGATGGCGCTGGCTTCCAAGATTCGCGACGAGCAGATGGTGGTCATCGACGAGTTGTCGTTCCCCGCGCCCAAGACCAGCGAGATGGCTGCCATCCTGCGGGCCCTGGGCTGCGACAAGACCAGCGTGCTGGTGACGACGGCCGACCACGACGCCAACGTTTATAAAAGCGCCCGCAACATCGACCAGGTGGTCGTCGCGCCGGTGGCCGAGCTCAACGCCCTGTCGGTGTTGAGCCCCCGTAAGATGCTGGTCACCCGTGCCGCCCTGGACGCAATTCGCGACCGGGCCGCGCCCCGCGCCAAGAAGCCGCAACCAGCCTGAACGGCACGCAGCCGCTGAGACGATCCGCTTTCTGCCCAGAGCCCAATCGAGACCAGCCCAATCGAGACCAGCCAGACGAGACGAAGAAATGGCCGAAACGCCTCCACCCACCGAAGCCGAAACTGAAGTCAGCCCGGCTGCCCACCTCGAGCCGCACCAGATCATTCTGCGCCCCCTGGTGACCGAGAAGGGGATGCACCGTTCGACGCGGCACAATGCCTATGCATTCGAGGTCAACCGGCTGGCCACCAAGCACGACGTGCGGCGGGCCGTCGAGGCGCTGTTCAACGTGAAAGTGGTCCGGGTCCATACGCTGAACCGCAAGGGAAAGCCCCGCAGGACCCGCTTCCGCAGCGGTTACACCAAGGACTGGAAGAAGGCGGTCGTCAAGCTCGACGCCGAGCAACGCATCGAGCTCTTCTAGACGCCGGAAACGCACAGCTTTTCAGAAACAACCCATGGGAATACGACGCTACAAACCGACGACCGCCGGGCGCCGCGGGGCCAGCGTCAGCGATTTTGCCGAGCTGACGCCCGGCGCAGGGCCCGAAAAGACCCTGCTGGTCCCCAAACGCAAAAAGGGAGGCCGCAACAACCAGGGCCGCATCACCGCGCGCCATCGGGGTGGCGGCCACAAGCAACAGTACCGCCTGATCGACTTTCGCCGCACCAAAGACGGCATCCCGGCCCGCGTGCACTCGATTCAGTACGATCCGAACCGCAGTGCGCGGATCGCGCTGTTGCACTACGTGGACGGCGAGAAGCGTTACATCCTGGCTCCGCACGGGCTCAAGGAGGGAGCGCAGTTGATGAGCGGCAGCGACGCCCCGCCGGCCGTCGGCAACTGTCTGCCTCTGCGGAACATCCCCTTGGGCATGGCCGTCCATAATATCGAGCTGGAGCCGGGACGCGGCGGCGCGCTCTGCCGCTCGGCCGGCACCAGTGCCACGCTGGCGGCCCGCGACGCCAACTGGGCCCAGATCACGCTGCCCAGCGGCGAGATCCGGCGGATCCCGGCGGCCTGCCGGGCCACGATCGGCGCCACGGGCAACCCGGACCACATGAATATCGTGCTGGGCAAGGCGGGGCGGAAGCGGTGGATGGGGCGCCGGCCCCACGTCCGCGGCACCGCCATGAACCCGATCGACCATCCCCACGGCGGCGGCGAGGGTCGCACCAAGGGTGGGCGTCACCCGGTCAGCCCGACAGGCAAGCTGGCCAAGGGGGGGCGGACGCGAAACCGGCGGAAGCCTTCGAACGCGGCCATCGTGCGGCGGAGGCGTTCGCGCCGCTACGGGTTGCTCAAGATCTAAGCCAACCGAATCTAAGCCAACCGAATCTAAGCCAACCGACTGTGAGAAAACACCAACTGCCATGGGAAGATCGCTCAAAAAAGGACCCTTCATCAACCCGAAGCTGTACATGAAGGTCCAGCGGCTCGACAACACGGGGAGCAAGACGCCCATCAAGACCTGGGCCCGGGCCTGCACGGTCGTGCCGGAATTCGTGGGCCATACGTTCATGGTTCACAACGGCAAGACGCACCTGAAGGTGTTCGTCACGGAGGACATGGTCGGGCACAAGCTGGGCGAGTTTGCTCCCACGCGCACGTTCCGGGGGCACGGCGGCAAGGGCGGCAAGAAATAAGGAATCAAGGAAGTCGGAGTCATGGCGTACGAGGCTGTCCATCGATTTGCCCGGGTGAGCGCCCGCAAGGTGCGCCCGCTGGCCGACCTGATCCGCGGCAAGCACGCCGACGACGCGCTGGACATTCTGCGCTACCAGCCGCAGCGCGGGGCGCGGCTGTTGGAGAAAGTGCTCAAAAGCGCGATGGGCAACGCCGAAGAGCGGCGGGCCCAGAACCTGCAGGACCTGGTGGTGGTCGACGCGCGCGTGGACGAGGGGCCGATGTTCAAGCGCATCCGGCCTCGCGCCCGCGGCATGGCTTTTATGATCAAGAAACGCATGAGCCACATTCGGGTGGCGGTGGACAACATCGAGTCGTAGCGCTGGGGCGTGGAGCGAAAGGTTGCATTTGCATGGGCCAGAAAGTCAATCCAATCTGCTTCCGCACGGGCATCATGACCGGCTGGAAAAGCCGCTGGTATGCCTCGAAGCAGGAGTTCAGCGAGCTGTTGCTCGAGGACCAGAAGCTGCGGAAGTTCATCAAGGAGAAATACAAGTTCGCCGGGATCCCGAAGATCGAGATCGAGCGGACCCGCGATGAAGTCAAGGTGATACTGTATTCGGCCCGCCCCGGCATCATCATCGGCCGCAAGGGGCAGGAGGTCGAGCGGCTGCAAGCGGAGATGCAGGAGCTGGTCGGACGCCGCATCAACATCAAGATCGAGGAGATTTCGCGGCCGGAGATCCAGGCCCAGTTGGTGGCCGAAGACGTCGCCGAGCAGTTGAGCAAGCGGGCCAGCTTCCGCCGCACGATGAAGCGGGCCATCGAGCAGACGATGGAGGCCGGCGCCAAGGGGATCAAGGTGCAGCTTGCCGGGCGGCTGGGCGGATCGGAAATGGCCCGCCGCGAGAAGCAGATTGCCGGTTCGATCCCGCTCTCGACGCTGCGGGCCAAGATCGATTACGGCTTCACCGAGGCCAAGACCGCCCAGGGGCACATCGGGGTCCAGGTGTGGATCAACCAAGGCATGTATCAAGAGGACGAGATCCATGGCGCTGATGCCCAAGAGGGTCAAGCACCGAAAAAGCCAAAGAGGACGTATAAGAGGTAACGCCACCCGCGGCAACCGGGTCGTGTTCGGCGACTATGGACTGCAGGCCACGCAGGCCGGCTGGATCAGCGCCGCCACGATCGAAGCCGGGCGTATCGGCGCGCAGCAGTACCTGCGGACCGAGGGGCGGCTGTACATCCGCGTGTTCCCCCATAAATCGGTGACCTCGATTCCCTTGGAGACCCGCATGGGCAAGGGGAAGGGGGAGCCGGAGTTTTGGGCGGCCGTGGTCAAGCCGGGCACGATCCTGTACGAGATTTCGGGGGTGTCGGAGGAAGCGGCCCGCATCTGCTTCCGCCGGCTGGCGCATAAGATGCCCGTTCGAGTTCGATTTGTCCGCCGCCGCATCGTTTAGCAATCCGTTGGGTTCAATACCGCAGCCAACCGATCACCAGATCACCCGCTTGAACAAGCCGATCGTGCCATGACCAAAGCAGCCGAACTGCGCGAGATGAGCGACGAGCAGTTGAAGTTGACCTTGAAGGAGGCGGCGGAGAACCTGTTCCGCCTGCGGTTGAAGGCCCAGACCCAACGGCTGGAAGCGCCCAGCGAGCTGCGCAAGCACCGCCGGCTGATCGCGCGGCTGAAGACCATCCAGGGCCAACGCGCGATCCGGCAGTCCGAGGCGCCGCAACCCTCCACCGCTCGCAAGGATACCCCCTGATGCCCAAGAGAGTCGCCGTCGGAATCGTGACCAGTGACAAGATGGCCAAGAGCCGCCGCGTGGAGATTCCCCGGCTGGTCAAGCACCCCAAGTACGGCAAGTACCTGCGGCGCAAAACCGTCTGCCACGTGCACGACGAACAGGAGCAGTCGTCGCTGGGCGACACGGTCGAGATCGCCGAGTGCCCGCCCCGCTCGAAGCTGAAGCGCTGGGAGCTGGTGCGGGTGATCAGCAAGAGCCAGGCCGTCGATATCGCCGCCATGCGGGCGGCAGCCAGGGCCGGCGGCACCGAATTCAACGAGATCCTGGCCGGTTCCGGCAAGACCGAGAGGCAAGGGACCCAGAGGCAAGGCCAGACTGAAACACAGCGGCGGACCGAAACACAGCGGCGGACCGAAACACAGCGGCGGACCGAAACACAGCGGCCGGCCGAAACGGAGGATGCGTGAGCCATGATTCAGATGCAGACGCGGCTGACGGTGGCCGACAACACGGGCGCCAAGGAGGTGATGTGCATCAAGGTGCTGGGTGGCAGCCACCGGCGGACGGCCGGCCTGGGGGATGTCATCGTGTGCAGCGTCAAGAGCGTGATCCCCGGCAGCGACATCAAGAAAAAAGCGGTGGTCCGCGGCGTGATCGTGCGGGCCAAGCAGCCGACCCGGCGGACCGACGGCAGCTATGTCCGTTTCGACCAGAATGCCCTGGTGATCATCGACAACGACGGTAATCCCCGCGGCACGCGGATCTTCGGCGCCGTGGCCCGTGAGCTGCGGGAAAAGAACTTCATGAAAATCGTCAGCCTGGCCGCCGAGGTGGTGTGATGCATATTCGCGTGGGAGACACGGTGGAAGTGATCGCCGGCAACGACCGCGGCCAGCGGGGCAAGGTGCTCAAGGTCGACCGCGACGCCGGCAAGCTGCTGGTCGAGGGAATGAACCGGGTGTTCAAGCACATGCGCCGCAGCCAGCGCAATCCGCAGGGCGGCCGGCTCTCCAAGGAAATGCCCATCCAGTTGTCCAACGTGATGCTGGTTTGCCCCAACTGCAACGCCGCCAGCCGCACCGCGGCCAAGTTCACCGCGGACGGCGGCAAAGAGCGCGTCTGCAAGAAGTGCAAGAACGCCATCGGCCCGATCGCGCCACCCCGCACCCGCCTGGCCACCACCCGAACCCGTTGACCTTTACCCCAGCAGCCGCCCCGCGCGGCACCACGACCATGCCTCCCCGACTGCTCGAACGATACGAAAAAGAACTGCTGCCGAAGCTCGAGAAGCAGTTGGGCCGCGGCAACCGCCTCTCGCTGCCCAGGCTCGAGAAAATCGTGATCAATATGGGTGTCGGCAGCGCCATCTCGGAAAAGAAGCACTTGGAAGAAGCCGTCTCGGCGTTGGCCCAGATCTCGGGGCAAAAGCCGGCCGTGACGCGCAGCCGCAAGTCGATCGCCAACTTCCGCCTCCGCGAGGGAATGGATATCGGCTGCAAGGTGACCCTCCGCGGCGTGCGGATGTACGAGTTTTTGGACCGCTTGATCTCGCTGGCCCTGCCTCGCGTCCGCGATTTTCGGGGGCTGGACCCGAACGCCTTCGACGGCCGCGGCAACTACAGCCTGGGGTTGAGCGAACAGCTCGTGTTCCCGGAGCTCAATCCCGACAAGTACACCCGCGTGCAGGGGATGAACATTACGCTGGTGGTTTCCACCGACAGCAACGACGAATCGCGCGAGTTATTGCGGGGCCTCGGCATGCCGTTCAAGGTGGAGGAAGGCCAAAAGGGGCGGCCGGCGGCCTGAAGACACAACGAGCGCGGGAGCCTTTTCCCGCGACAGCAAAGCCAGCGGGAGCTTTCCCGCGACCCGGAGGACGACCAGCTCGATGGCGAGTAAATCGAAAATTGCCAAAGCCAGGCGCGTGCCTAAGTTCACCACCCGGCGAGAATCCCGCTGCCAGATCTGCGGCCGGCCGCGAGCGGTCTACCGCAAGTTTCGCATTTGCCGCATCTGCCTGCGCAAGCTGGCCGATCAGGGGTTGATTCCAGGACTCAAGAAGGCGAGTTGGTAAAGGGACCACCAAGCACGATGATGACCGATCCTATCGCCGATATGTTGACCCGCATCCGGAACGCGGTGCGCGTCGAACGGCCGAGCGTGGAGATGCCGCTGTCCAAAGTCAAGCGCGGGCTGGCCGAAGTGCTCAAGCGCGAAGGCTACATCTGGGACTTCGAGGAACTCGAATCCCTCCCCAGCCGGCAGCTCCGCCTGCACCTGAAGTACGGCCCCAATGGCGAACGCGTCATCCGGCACATCAAGCGGGTCAGCAAGCCGGGACGCCGCGTCTACAAGGGGGCCGACGGTTTGCGGCCCGTGCTCAACGGGCTGGGAATATCGATCATCAGCACCAGCCGGGGCGTCATCAGCGACCGCGAGGCCCGCCAGCGCCACTTGGGGGGCGAAGTCTTGTGCGAACTCTGGTAAGGCCGCCGCTGGTAAGGCCGCTGGAATCAGCGAATTTTAATCGTAACAGTGAACCCAAGCATCCTGAACCTCAACAAGTCTTCAAGCCATGTCGCGCATCGGTAAAAAACCGTTGACCGTTCCACCCGGAGTCAAAGTGGCCGTCCAGGGGAACACCATCGCCGTGGAAGGGCCCCTGGGCAAGCTCCAGTGGGGCTTTCACCGCGAGGTCGACGTCGCGGTGGGCGAAGGGGGAAAGCAGATTGCCGTCACGCGCCGCTCCGATGCCCGTACCGCGCGGGCCTTGCACGGCCTGAGCCGGGCGTTGATCCAGAACATGCTCACGGGCGTCACCGAAGGTTACGAAAAGAAGCTGGAAATCGTGGGCGTCGGATACCTGGCAGCCGTCCAGAAGGACATCCTGCAACTGCGCGTCGGCTTTGCGAACGAAGTCCACTTGAAGATACCCCAGGGACTAACCGTCACCTGCCCCGACCAGACCCACGTGGTGATCAAGGG
Source organism: Pirellulales bacterium (assembly GCA_040877345.1). GTDB lineage: Bacteria > Planctomycetota > Planctomycetia > Pirellulales > JAICIG01 > JBBDNX01. Next base: position 334 of record JBBDNX010000084.1, on the reverse strand, counting down.
CAGCGATAAGCAGCAAGTCGGGCAATTCGCCGCCGAAGTTCGCGCGGTCCGCAAGCCGGAGCCTTACAAGGGCAAGGGCATCCGCTACGACGGCGAAGTCGTCCGCCGCAAGGCCGGCAAGGCCGTCACGAAGTAACGTGGGCACCAAGTAACGCCCAGAACGTCCAGAATTTAGGGTGTCAGGAACCTTTGTCCGCCAACGCGTGTCCCGATCGGCTGCGGGTTGGCGGACAAAGGTTCCAGACACCGTTCGAGCCAGGAAATTTCGCCGTGAATCACGAAAAGACCATCGCCAAGCAACGTTTGCGGCGCCGCTTTCGCGTGCGAAACCGCG
>JBBDNX010000083.1:0-7491 GCA_040877345.1 Pirellulales bacterium | reverse complement strand
TGGCGGCCGAATAGGAAGAGGTGATCCTGATCGAAGGGGTGGCCGCCATCCTGTTCCAGGTGGTCGACGTGGCCGTCCCGATGGAGGTCGGAGGTGAAACCACCTACGAGATCCGGGTCGTGAACCAGGGCTCGAAGGCGGCCAACAATGTCGAGATCGTGGCCTTGCTACCCGCCGAAATGAAGCCGGTCGGGGCCGAAGGTCCCACGCGGCACGAGCTGGACGGCCAGCAGGTGCGTTTCGCCCCCTTGGAGCGGTTGGCTCCCAAGGCCGACACCACGTATCGACTCAGAGTCCAGGGCCTGGAGCCGGGCGACATGCGGGTCCGCGTCCAGTTATTGACCGACGAGATCCGAACGCCCGTGACCAAGGAAGAGAGCACCCGCTTCTATGCCGACGAGTAACTCCTAAAGGCAGAAGGAAGAAGGCAGAAGGAAGAGTTGCGTGGGGCAAAGCGGTAGCGTGCCCCAGTCTTCGTCCGTCCTGGTTCCTATTCATCCTTCTGCCTTCCCTCCGGCACCCGCGCTTGACGCCGCCGGCGCGAGGGTTGAGACTAGAAGGCTGTTGCCGCGGTTGCCGCCGCGGTGCTTGCTCGTCTCGTACCCGGGTCCCTGGCATGTCGATCCGTTTTGTTTGTCCGCTCGGCCATCGGCTCAAGGTTCCCGATCACCGCGCGGGAAAGAAAGGCCGCTGCCCGAGATGCCATCAGCGCGTGATCGTGCCGGTGAGCGACCCGCGGCCCAGCGGCCAAGCGAAGCGATCCTGGAACGCCGGGGACGCGGCCACCGATCAGCCTCCATGGAGCGGCAGGTCCAAGACCAAAGGTCCGCGCAAGACGAGCGGCAAGAAGCTCCGTACCAAGAGCGGCCGCGTGAAGAAGCCAGGTGGGCCCTCGGCCGGTGCAAGTCCGGCCGAGTCCCCGCCGGTGGCCAGGTTGGCTGGCATACCCGCCGCCAACGCCCCGACCCGCGACAAGGCAGCGAAGCAGCCGAGGCCGGCCCATCCCGCTAGTTCCCGGCAACGGCCTCCATCGACTTCGCTGGCGCCGGCGGTTGCCGGCGCCACACCGGCTGGGGCGACGACGACCGCCGGCAGGTTGGCGCCGCCGCGCTGGATCGGCCGGGCGCGACCCGAGTTGCTGGCCCATGGTTCGCGTCCCGGCGCACGGCGGCTGGAGACGGCTTACTGGCTGGCCGCCGCCTTTGCTTGCCTGGCCGTGTTCGGCTCCGCTCCGGCGCTTGAGCACCTGAACGTTGCCACGGCTCCCGGCTGGGCTCGCCTGCTGTTGCTGGCGTCGGCTGTTGAACTGATCTACGTGGCCTGGCTGGCGTCGTTGCCCGATTGGAGCACGATTCGAGTGGGCGTGGTGGTTTGGGGATTGGCCGCCATGCTCCACACTCTATGGATGGTCTCGATGGCTTTCGCCCCCGACAGCCAGAGCCTCGGCTTCCCGGCCTCCGGTTCCTCCGCCCTCGCCTTCAGTGCGGCGAACCTGGTCCTGGCATCGCTGGCCAGCTACTTCTGCGGCCGTATTAGCGCCGATTGGCGGCTGAGCGAACGTACGGCAGTGGCGGCCTGATCGTCGGTCCGTTTGTATTGATCCAACTTAGGGAGACTTCGCCGTGACACCAATCCTTGCCTTGAGTACGGCCGCGTGGCTCCTGATTGCCGGGGCCGTGGTGGTCGTGCTGGTGGCGCTGTGGGTGATGGGGGCCTACAACGGCCTGGTGGCCCTGCAAAACCGCTACGAAAACGCCTTCAGCCAGATCGACGTGCAGCTCAAGCGGCGCTGGGACCTGATCCCCAACCTGGTCGAAGTCGCCAAGGGCTACATGGCCCACGAGCGCGGCACGTTGGAGGCGGTGATCGCGGCGCGCAACCAGGCGGCCACGGCCGGCCAGCAGGCGGCTGCCCATCCCGGCGATCCGCAGGCCATGCGGGCCCTGGCAGGGGCCGAAGGAAACCTGGCCGGCGCGCTGGGGCGTTTGTTCGCCCTGGCGGAAAGCTACCCGGACCTCAAGGCCAACCAGAATATGCTCGCGCTGCAGGAGGAACTGACATCGACGGAGAACAAAATCGCCTTCGCCCGGCAGGCCTTCAACGACGCGGTAACGTCGTACAACACGCAGCGCGAATCGTTTCCGGCGATGATCGTGGCCAACGTGGCCGGCTTCGGTCCGGCCGAGCTGCTAGTGGCCGTCGAAACGCCTGCCGAGCGTGAAGTTCCGAAGGTGAAGTTCTCGTAGTGGCCGCCTCGCCGCCATGGATTTCTTCGCCCACCAGGATGCCGCACGCAGGAAGACGGGGCTGCTGGTCGTCTATTTCTGCCTGGCGGTCGGGCTGATCGTGGCGGCGGTTTACCCGGTGGTGGCCCTGGTTTTCGGCGCGCGGCCACCGCACTTGTGGAATCCGATCCTGTTTCTGGCGGTCGCCGGCGCGACCTTGTTCGTGATCGCGGCGGGAAGCCTGTTCAAGATCGTCCAGCTCGGAAGCGGCGGAGAGGTGGTCGCCCAAATGCTGGGCGGCCGGCCCGTCGACCCCGCCACGCGCGACCTGGACGAGCGGGTGCTCGTCAACGTGGTCGAAGAAATGGCCATCGCTTCGGGCGTGCCGGCGCCGAGCGTGTTCGTCCTGGACGAACAAGGGATCAACGCCTTCGCGGCGGGCTGGTCGCCCAGCTCGGCCGTCATCGGAGTCACGCGCGGCGCCATCGAGACGCTCAACCGCGACGAGCTGCAAGGCGTGATCGCCCACGAGTTCAGCCACATCCTCAACGGCGACATGCGGCTCAATATCCGGCTCATCGGCCTGCTGCACGGCATCCTGCTGATCGCCCTGATCGGATACACGCTGCTGCGCAGCCTGGGGCACACGCGCCGGCGCCGCAGCAGGAAGGATGGAGGAGGGGTCGTCGCCGTGCTGGCCCTGGGCGCCGCCCTGCTGGTCATCGGTTATCTTGGCGTGTTGTTCGGCCGGCTGATCAAAAGCGCGGTCTCCCGGCAGCGCGAGTTCCTGGCCGACGCCTCGGCCGTCCAGTTCACGCGGAACCCGCAGGGCATCGCCGGGGCGCTCAAGAAAATCGGCGGCCTGGTTGCCGGATCACGCGTCGAGCGAGCCGCCGCGGAAGAGGCCAGCCACCTCTTCTTCGGCAACGTGCTGGGGCAAAACCTGTTCGGCTCCCTCTCCACCCACCCGCCGCTGCCCGAGCGCATCAAGCGAATCGATCCCGCCTTCGACGGCCAGTTCCCAAAAGTCACCCACGCCCAACGTACCGCGTCCGACCTCGGCGCCGGCCCGCGGCCAGCACAAGCCGCCGCCGCGGCCATGGGGTTCAACCCCGAAACGGCCGTGGCCAGCGTGGGGACGCCGCAAACCGAGCACGTGGCCTACGCGGCCGCGCTGGTGGCCAGCTTGCCCCAGCGGCTGGTGGAGGAAGTTCACGAGCCGCTGGGGGCCGCCGCGGCCATGTGCGGCCTCGTGCTGGCCGGCGATCCCCAGACGCGGGCCGCTCAACTGGCGATTCTCGCCAGGTCGTCGAGCCGGGTTTACGAAGAGCTGCAGCATATCACGCCGCTGCTGGGTGGATTGCCGGCCGAGGCGCGGCTGCCTCTGGTCGAAATGGCGATGCCGGCGCTGGCGCGGCTTTCGCCCGATCAGTACGGCAGCCTGCGGCAGGTCGTGCGGCGGCTGGTCGAAGCGGACCAGAAGGTCTCCGTGTTCGAATACGCGCTGGAGCGGATGGTGCTCGACCAGCTTGGCCAGCGGTTCGACAGGCGTCCGCCGGCGCGGGTCAAGTTCCGGTGGATCGATGCCGTGGCCGGCGATTGCGACGCCTTGCTTTCCACGCTGGCGTATGTCGGCCACCGCGACGACGCTCAGGCCGAGCGTGCATTCCGCCAGGGAGCGGTCCGGCTGGCCGCCATCCAATCCGAGCTCACGCTTTTGCCCCGCTCGGCCGCCACGTTGAAGACGTTCGACGAGGCGGTACGCCGGCTGGCGGCCGCAGCGCCGAAGATCAAGAAGCGCGTGCTGGAAGCCTCCGCTGCCTGTATCGGCGCCGACGGACGCATCACGGTCGAGGAGGGCGAGCTGTTGCGTGTCGTCGCCGAGCTGCTCGACTGCCCCATGCCCCCGCTGCTGCCGGCCGCCGTCACCAGGCCGGTGACGTCTGGTTGAAACAGTTGCAACTCTATGCCAGATCTGGACGCGTCGGACACCACACGGGAGTCTGCCGCCGGTTTGCGGCGTGGCGTCAATCGGTGGGCAGGGTGATCCAGCGGCCTTGGCGGGTGCTCTCGAGGACGGCCTCGGTCCAATCGTGCATTGCCAGGGCGTCCTCGGGCGGTGACAGCACGGGCCGGCCGTCGAGAATGGCGTCCAACAGCGCGGAGTCGGGTGAGCTGCCGGGCACGAGGTCCGCAATCGGTTCAATGCGGTTGTCTTTGGCGCGAAAGAGCTGCTCGCTGCGCAACAGGAGGTCGGCCTCGGCGCAGTGGAAGTGCACGTCCTCGCGCCAGTGATTGGCGTCGCCGACGAAGTGGGCCGCCAGGCCCGCGCCGCCGGTCAAGCGGGCGATGACCTGGGTGACGATCTCGACGCGGCTACCGCGGCAGTCGCTGTGGGCGAGCACGGCCTCGGGACGCTGGCCCGTGATGAAGTGCGTGATGTCGATCTGGTGGCTGCCGGCGTCGCCGAAGTAGCCGGCGGCCATCCGCGAGTCTTCGCGCCAGGTGCCGTGGATCGTCTGCTGCCAGCGCTCGCAGACATAGACGTGCACCTGCTTGAGGGGCCCGTACCAATCGGCCCGCTCGGCCAGCTCGCGCTTTGCCGTCAGATAGGGCGACTTCGTGCGCCGCTGATACGCCACGGCCAGCACGCGGCCCAAGCGCCGCCGGCGGTCGATCAGGTCGACGATCTGCTCTCGGCGGTCGCAGAGCGGCTTTTCACAAAGCACGTCCAGGCCGCTGTCCATCGCCTGGCAGACCTGCTCATGGTGCAACGTGGTGGGACTGGAAATGACCACGGCATCGAGGTGGTGATCGCTCAAGGCCCGCGCGAGATCGTCCTCGACGGCCGCTGAAGGAGCGAACTCGTCGCGCAGCCGCGTGGCCGACTCGCGATTCGGATCGCAGAACAGGGCCATCCGGCCGCGCGGATCGGCCCGCAGCCGCTCGGCGTGCAGGCGGGCCACCGTGCCACAGCCGATCAGTCCCACGCGAAGCGAAGTCGCGAGTGTCACGGTACCACCGGGCTGACGCGGGTGCCGTCGGTCAGGTTGGTTTCTGGGGCCAGGATGACGACGTCATTGTCGTCGAGGCCCTTGATCACTTCGACGACCTCGTCGTTCATCAACCCGATGGTCAGCGAACGCAGCCGGGCCACGCCTCCTTCGACCGCGAATACCTGCCAGTCTCCCGCGGGGCCGCGGAACAAGGCCGAACGGGGGACGACCAACGCCCGTGACTTCTGATCGGTGTAGATTCTTGCCCGCACGCGATAACCCACGCCGAGGCCGCGCTGGTTGCGCAGCCGCGCCAGCTCGTTCGGCTCGAAGCCGATCAGCACCCGGACCCGCTGCTGCTCGACGCCCAGCGAGCTGACCTTGGTGAACCCGGCCGGATAGACGCGGCGGACCTTGCCTGCCGCATCGCGGGGCCCGACGGCTGGACCATAAATATCGACCGGCTGCCCCGGCTTCACGTTCACCACGTCGTGGCTGAGCACGTCGACCTCGACTTCCAGGTCGTCGAGCGACCCGATCTCCAACAGCACGGTGCCCCCTGCCACTTGCCGCTCGTTGCTCTCCAGCCGGTTGAGCACCACGCCATCGACGGGACTCGTCATCACCCCCCGCTCGCGGTTGCTCTCGGCCTGGCGGAGTTGGGCTTCGGCCTGGGCTTTCTCTTTTTCCAGCACAGCACGGGCCAGTTGCTTGCGGTCGATGTACTGCTGGACCACGGTGGGCATCAAGCCTGTGGCCGCGTGCATGCTCTTCAGCGCGCTCAAAACCAACAAATCCTGTTGATAGTTGACCTGGGCTTCGACCTGGGCCAGCTCGGCCCGATTCAGATCCTCCTCGACCCTGGCCCGGGTCTCGGCCAGCGTGCGGACGCGCTTCAGATCCTTGTTGGCAAAATCGAGCCTGGCCCGGCCCGCTTTCACCCGCTCCTGGGCCGCCTCGACCGTGCGGTCCATCGACTCGACGAAGTTCAGCGCCTGCCTGAGCCCGGTGAGCTCCACGGTGGTGTCGTCGTTCTCGCGGATCGAGGCCTCCAGGCGGTCGACGGCCGACTTGGCTTCGGCGACTTCCAGTTCGAGGTCCAAGGGCACCACGCGGGCCACCATCTGGCCGGCCTCGACGCCGGTTCCTTCCACCAGGTCGATCGATTCGATCCGCCCATTGTAAGGCATGGTGATCAGGTGCGTCTTGGGCAGCCGGGTCTGGCCCTGTTCATCCACGAATTGCCGGATCTCGCCGTATCGGGCGAGGGCCGCTTCGACGGGGGGGCCTTCGCGCATCTGGACGTAGATGCCCGCTGCCGCCGCCACGGAGGCCAGGCCGATCGCCGCCAATAACCAGGTCTTCATCCGTCGTACTCGCTCTCTCCGCTTGCGTGCTGCGTTCTATTCATTCTTTCGTCTTCATGGCCTCCAGCCAATCCATGCGATGGATGGCCCTTTGCACCAGCCCGTGGGCCAGCAGCGCGAAGACGGTTCCCACGACGATTGCCGCCAGCCAAGTGCCCCACGGGTCGACCACGGGGATGCGGAACAACTCGGTGTCGTAGGCGATGGTAATCGCCACATTCAAAAGATAGCCCAACGGCAGCCCGATCAGCGTCCCGGCCAGGTTCACCAGCATGCTTTCCCGCAGAAACAACGATCCAATCTGCCAAGGCGTATACCCCAAGACCTGCAGGGTGGCCACCTCGCGCTGGCGTTCGGCCAGGCCGATCAACGACGAGTTGAGCACGCTGCCGAAAAAGATCACGCCGGCAAACAGCACCAGCAGAAAAATGAACACCTGCTGGTTCTTGACCAGCGTCTCGGTCACATTCTCGATTGTATCGGCCCGGGCCGTCACGGCTTGCAGGGCGGGCATCTGCTTGAGCTCGCGATACAAGGCGGCCATCGAGCGCGGTTCGGGGTTGACGGCCAGTTGAGCGCCGGAAAGGGCCAGCTCCTCGTTCACCAGCCGGCTGAGATAATGGATGTCGGCATAGACGGCCAGGCCGATGTAGCTGTCGGTCACTTCGGCGACCGGCACGCTGCGGTGTTCTCGCAGTCCCTCGATCGGCTGGATGACCAGGGTGTCGCCACGGGAGACGTGCAAGAGCTTGGCCAGCTTGCGGCTCATCGACAGGCCGGTGGCGGGAATCCGCAAGGGGCGCCCCTGGTTGTCGCGGGGCACGGTCAGCCTGGCGTTCGGCAACAGGCCGGTGATGCCCCCCTTGCGGCTGTGCGAGCCGTTGACGAAGTTGCAGGCCACGT
>JBBDNX010000082.1:0-1425 GCA_040877345.1 Pirellulales bacterium | reverse complement strand
TGTACGACTCTTTCATTCGCTACCTTTCTCCGGCTTCATCGCCGACGCACCCTTCCTCCTTCCTTGGCCCCTCCCCCAAGCGACTGCCGGCCAGTAGACTGTGAAACGTCGTCCTAACGAGGAGCGCCCCGCTTGCGGATCGGTGAAACTGAGATTGCGGACACGTTTGCCGAAGCATTTCGCATGCGCTATGTGCGGGTGATCGTGACCGCCCACGACGACCATTGGCTCGACGCGGCGGCCCGCGAGTTCACCGGCTACGCCAGCTCGGTGATTGCCTGCGACAGCGAAGCGGGCATCGAGGCGAAGCTGGCCCCCGAACAAACCCCGGACCAGCGGCCCGGCTTGTCATTCTTGCTGTTTGGCTTCTCGGCCGAAGCCTTGGCCAAGGCGGTGCCCAACCGGGCGGGCCAATGCCTGATGACCTGCCCCACCACGGCCGTGTACGACGGTCTACCGGACGGCGAAGAGCGGATCCCGCTGGGCAAGCACATCCGCTTCTTCGGCGACGGATACCAGAAGAGCAAGCTGCTGGAGGGCAGGCGCTACTGGCGGATTCCGGTGATGGACGGCGAGTTCCTGGTGCAGGAATCGCTGGGAGTGAACAAGGGCGTGGGGGGCGGCAACCTGATCGTCCAGGGCGCCACGCTGGAGGCGGCCCTGGCGGCGGCCCGGCGGGCGGTCGAAGCGATCGAGCCGGTTGCCGGCGTGATCACGCCTTTTCCGGGCGGCATCGCCCGCAGCGGCAGCAAGGTCGGCAGCCGCTACAAGAAGTTGCCCGCCTCGACGGCCGACGCCTATTGCCCCACGCTGCGCGGCCGCGTCACGACGCAACTGCACGCCGACGCCCATTACGCGTACGAGGTGGTCATCGACGGCGTCAGCGAGCAGGCCGTAGCCGCCGCCATGCTGGCGGGTATGAAAGCGGCGGCCGGCGAAGGCGTGGTGGCCATCGGCGCCGGCAATTACGGCGGAAAGCTGGGCAAGTTCCACTTTCACCTGCGGCAATTACTCGGCTCCGAGCACTAAGCCCGGCCGGTCGCCGCGCGGGCGGAGAGGATGGGAGTGAGACGCTCCAGGTGGCACTCGAGCTGCCGGCATACGTCGGCTGCTCCGGAAAGCTCGCCGGCGCAACCCATCAACTCCAACGCGGCTGCCGCCGAGGCCGCCGGCGCAGCCGCAAAGTTCACCAAGGCGCCCTTCAGAGTGTGCGCTGCCAGCTTGAGCCCCGAAGCGTCGCCACGGTCGATCGACTGGCGGATCTGAACCAACAGCGGCGGATACTCGGCCAGAAAAACCTCGGCCAGCTCGTCCAACAGCTTGCTGTCGCCGCTCAAACGGTCCAGGGCCGACTGCCAGTCAAGGGGCGACAGTTCCGGCGGCTCGCGGTTGCCTGCGGGCGAGGGGGCGGGCGCCCGCCGCGGC
>JBBDNX010000081.1:0-1425 GCA_040877345.1 Pirellulales bacterium | reverse complement strand
GCCGACGTTCACGTTCTTCACGGTCAGCACGACCGTTTCGGTGCCCGACAGCGGCGGCGCTTTCTCCGGCGGCGAAAGGCGGCTCAGCTCCGGTCACACCGCGTTTGGCCCCGCATGGGGGCGGCAGCGGGGATTCGGCCGCGACATGGGTGGCGGCGGCTTGCGAGTCGCCGGGCAAATCCACGACTTCGAGGCGATGGACAAAGCGCTGTTGAGCCAGGGCAGCCCGGGCCAGGTCGAGCCGGATGATCCGTTTGCACGCCGGCTGGCGCAGGCATCGGCCAGCTCGGCCGGACAGGCGCCCGCGGGCAGCCTGGCCGAGGCGCGCCGCCGGCGGGCCGCCGAAGAGGAAGCTCTCGTGCAAAAGACGCTGGCGATCGTGGAAGACGCCCGCCAGGCCGAGGCAAAAGGCAAGCCGGGCATGGCCTTGGCCTATTACAAGATGGCGTCCCGCCGAGCGTCGGGCCAGCTCAAGGCCGACATTCTGAAAGAAGTCCGGCGGCTGTCGCGCCCGGCGGAGCAGTAGTGCCGCGGCGTGGTGGGAATATTGCAGCCGCGCGGCGCATCTAAGGTGCACGGCGGTAGCTGAATTCGCCAGAATCCAGGCAACCGTGGCCCGGCGGCCAGAACTCTGGCGTTTTTCTGCTAGGAGCGGACCGCGGCCGGCGTCCTGCGAAGCAGTGGCACAGGACCACTTGACCATACGGCAGCTCGGGATCGAGTTATGTACGGATTGCTGGCGGACATTGTGGTGGTTGCCCACTTCCTGTATGTCGGCTTCGTGGTGGTAGGCCAGTTGCTGATTCTGGGCGGCGCGGCGCTGCGGTGGAAATGGATCCGCAACTTCTGGTTTCGGGTAGTACACCTGGCTGCGATTCTGATCGTGGCGATGCAGGCCGTGCTGGGCATGGTCTGTCCCTTGACGACCTGGGAAAACAAGCTGCGTCGGCTGGCGGGGCAGACGGTCGAGGAAGGTTCGTTCGTGGCGCGGTGGGTCCACTCGGTGCTTTTTTTCGAGCTGCCCCCGCAGTTCTTCACGATGGCCTACGTGATGTTCGCGCTGATGGTGTTGGGCACGCTGTTGTGGATCCCCCCGCGCCGCGTGCCTGGGGCTATTGCAGGCACAAGGCAGAAGGGAGCAGGCTGAAGCCGGTTTGTCCGGTTTCCGCTCCCTCGCCCCCGGTCGGGCCTCTCTTTTCGCCTTTTCGGGCCGGTGTTCGAGTCCGGGATAAAAAGCGCTGTAACACCGGTCCGTCGGCCGATGTATCGGGTATAATACGAGGGTTGCGTTGTGCGGGTCCCAACGGAGGTCTAGCGATGCGCGGCAAATGGCTGCTGTCGGGGGTGGTGGGCTTGGCAACCTTGGCAGGCGGCTGGCAGGCGGCCCTGGCCTTTGACAGATTGGTAAAGGGGGAATGCCTGAAT
>JBBDNX010000080.1:0-1427 GCA_040877345.1 Pirellulales bacterium | reverse complement strand
GGACAAGGCGAGACGAAGGCGGCCGCGGCCGCCATGGGTGGACTGAAAACTGAAAACTCTCAACCGCAGCCAGGTCCGCCAGCTTGATCGGCGGGCCAACGAAGAGTACGGCCTGCCCACGATTGTGTTGATGGAGAACGCGGGCCGTGGCCTGGCCGACAAGCTGGCCGAGCTAGGCACTGCGGGGCCGGTGGCCATCTGCTGCGGCAAGGGGAACAACGCGGGCGACGGCTTCGTTTTGGCGCGTCACCTCGACGTGCGCCGCTTGGAGGTGCGCGTGCTGGTCTGGGGCGATCCGGCGGCATTGGCGGGCGACGCCCGGATCAACTTCGATTGCATCGCCCGCTCCGGTATCGCCATCGAGGTATTCAGCGGGCACGACGGCCCGCGGCTGGCCCAGTGCCTGGAGGGGGCGGCCTGGATTGTCGATGCTTTGCTGGGCACGGGTGCCACGGGCGAGCCACGCCCGCCGCTCGACCAGGTGATCGACACTTTGAACGCTCACCCGGCGCCCAAGCTGGCTGTCGACTTGCCCAGCGGCCTGGACTGCGACACGGGCCAACCCGCTGGCCACACGATCCGCGCCGCGCACACTTGCACGTTCGTGGCCGCCAAGCCTGGCTTCCTGGTCCCCGGCGCCGACCAGTACACCGGCCAGGTTCACGTCCTGGACATCGGCATCCCCCGCCGGCTCATCGAAGAGGTGCTGCGCGAACAGGGTGAGAGCGGATAGACCTGGCTCGTTGCCACGAAGGGGCACGCACATATCAGCTCGGCCCTGACATGACCTATCGCGGATGATGGGCGCGTCCCGGGAGAACAGACCGCCGGCCGCCAGCTACTACGGGCGGCGGTGCGAAACGGTGAGATGTCCGTACAGGGTCTCGTTGCCCCGCAGGATATAGAACTTGAGCGGTTCCAGCTCGGCGAAGTCGGAGCGGCCCAGGATATAGGCCACGTTGTCGAGCGAGATGGTTTCCCAGATGTGCATCCCCACCAGGATGTCGCCGCGGCGAATCCCCTGCCTGGCCGCCGGACCGTCCGCGCGCACATCGCTGACCGAGAGCCCGCCCCGATAGCGGCTGCGGTACTGCTGGAATTGGGCCTTGGGTATGACGGCCAGTTCCAGACCCAACAGCTCCCACGTCGGCCGATTGGGCTCTTGCACCTGCTGGGGAGCCGGCGCCAACACCAGGTTCAAGGTGAGGGATTCGTCGTCCCGCTCGATAGCGACCTCGACCTCGTCGCCGGGCCGGCGTCCCAAGAGGGCTCGTTCCAGGTCCAAGGCCCGGGCCACCTCCTGATCGCCGACGCTCTTGATCACGTCGCCGGCCTTCAGCCCGCTCTGGTCGGCAGGGCTCTTGACATCGACGGCGTCGACGACCAGACCGTCCTGGTCGCCCGTTCCCGTCTCCGATCCGGCGACC
>JBBDNX010000079.1:0-7540 GCA_040877345.1 Pirellulales bacterium | reverse complement strand
AGCATCTTCGGAGTACGGCGATGCAGTGTGCACAACGACGCGGCGCACCAAAGTCACTGGACGAATCCGACTTTGATACTGCATACCGCCACCTTCTTGCCGCCCACCAGGACGATTGGAAGGACAGGACTCGCAAGATCGTCGCGCACCTCTGTGTGTTTTTGGCCGGTGCTCTCTTTCCGTACGGGCCAATGCTCGTAGCTGGCGACAGCACCACGGAGCAGCAAATTGCCGGTGTCGGATTGTGTCTCGTCACCGTCATGTTGGCCGTTGGCGCGGCAATCATTCACGAAGTGCCGCTCGGTCGCGCGAAATAGCCCGGTTGCAGGTCATGCTGGACCTCTTCTCGCTCCTTGTTGACCAATTCAATGGCCCATGCACTTCAGCCCAGCGGCGGGCTCACCAAACAGAGCGGTCCGCAGGGCAATCTGCGCTCGCTGGGACCGATACCAGGCCCAACGGCGGAGGCCGTAGAACAAGCGAGCCCTCGAATCCGTAGAGGAAAGCGCACTTTCGCCGCGTCGGGAAACTTGGGATGGCAGGTTGGCTGGCGGATATCCTGAGCCTGCTGGAACTGACCTGGAGCGACCTCGCTTGGGGCGTGCTGGTCTTTGTTGTCGCCTCCGCTGGCGGCCTGGCGCTGGTTGGCTTTCTGCTGACCAGGTTGTCGGCCACTTATTTCTGCAGCTCCCGCCCGCGCGGTTTCTGGGTCGACCGGCACCCTCTGCTGCGCTGGACCGGATTGGTCCTCAAGAACCTGGCAGGGGGGTTGCTTGTCATTCTTGGCATCGTCTTGTCCATGCCGGCACTCCCCGGCCCTGGGATCCTGACCATCCTGATCGGCGTCCTGCTGCTTGATTTCCCGGGAAAACGCCGCCTGGAGCGTTGGATAGTCGGCCGCCGCAGGGTTTTGGATTCCGTCAACCGGCTGCGCCGGCGGTACGGCAAGCCGCCGCTGGTTCTGGAGGATCCGATCGAGAGCAGCAGCGGACCGGCTGACCACGAGGGCCAAGACCAGCGCTGCGGCGCGTCGGCGCCGCCGCCGGCACTCCAGCCGGATCCGATGCCCGCGATACCTCCCAGGCGCCGAAGCGGATAGACTGACTGCACAGGCGAAAAGATCGAGCGACTGGGGCGCGTCGCTTTTAACGACCCGAAGCCGGGGGAACCAGCATGGCGGCCCAAGAGACAGAGGCGCCGCGGCCCAAACGTCGCTGGCTCACCTTCAGCCTGCGGGGAACGTTCGTCCTCTTGACGGTGCTCTGCATTTGGCTGGCATGGTTCGCGGTACAGGCGACGAGTGCCAGGAAGCAAGCGCGAGCCGTCAAAGAGATCACAAAAATGGGCGGCAGATTGCGATTCGACTACGAGGTCGACACGGCCGGTCAGAAGAAGAAAAATGCAAAGCCGGCGGCGCCAGCGTGGCTGCGAAAAGCGGTGGGCGAAGATTACTTCCGGACCGTCGTCACGGCCGATGTTGCTTGGGGCGGGCGGGTGACCGCACAACATTCGCAAGTATCCAATCGCGATCTCGCGGTCTTCAAGAAACTGTCCGGCGTCACCACTCTGGAGTTGGGCGGGCATCTCACGATTACCGACCATGGGCTGGTTCACCTGGCCGAGTTGAACACGTTGCGGGTTCTGTACCTGTACCGGACAGGCGTCACTGGACCAGGACTCCAGCACCTTAGCTCGCTATTGAATCTGGAGAGCCTTAGTCTGGAGCATTCGTCGGTACGTGACGAAGGCCTGGCCCATCTTCGAGACCTCGCCAAATTGCGGTGGCTGCAGTTAAGCAACACAAACGTCACGGACGACGGCATGCCACACCTATCGGCCATTCGGTCGCTCGAAGGCCTTTTCTTATCCAACACGGATGTTTCCGACGCGGGGCTCGGACACCTGCATCGCATGAACGGACTCAAGCAACTGGACTTGACCGGAACCAACGTCACCGGGAGAGGCGTTGCAAACCTCAAGAAGGCGATTCCGAATTGCACGATCCGTCCATCTCCCGAGGAATTGGAGGCCGTCCCTATCGATGTCGCGCTTTGGCCAAGGGAGTACAAACCAACACAGGCCGAGCTCATCGAAAGGGTCAAACAGCTTGGTGGGACCACAGACCAGGATCTGGAGCGTCCCCAACAACCGATCGTGTCCTTGACGATCATGGACAATAACATGTCCGACGAGAGCCTATTGCGGTTGCTGGAAGAGATGCCCGAACTTGAAACGTTGAACCTCCGGCGCGTCTTGGTGGGAGATCGCCTGGTAAGAGAGTTGCCGCGCTTCTCGAAACTAAACTTCTTGTCTCTCGACTACAGCCGCGTAACGGACGACGGCCTTGCGCACGTGGCGCAAATCGGCGCCTTGCGCGAGCTTTCGCTGGTCGGCACTCGCACGACAGACAGCGGCGCCTCGCACCTCGGTCGAATGCAGAATCTGGAAAGCCTTCATATAGGCCAAACCCGGCTGACCCTCGATGGACGGGCCAGACTGGAAGAGGCTCTGCCGAAATGCCGAGTCAGCTACTGAGCTGATTCACGATTCGCACGCAAGGTCTCCAGCTTGCGTTCGATCGACAGCTTGCGGCGATCGGTGGGCGAGGCGGTTGCGGGAAACGCGGCCAGCGCTTTGCGCCAGGCCGCACGGGCGTCGTCGGGCCGCTGGGCCTTGAGATACGCATCGCCCAACTCGTCCAGAAAATCGGGCCAGGCGGCCAGCAAGGGATGGGCGGCCAGCTTGTCGAGCCGGGCCAGACCGTCTGCCGGATTGGGCCCTCGGGCCAGGGCCAGCGCGTAAAAGGCGCTGATATAGAGGTTGCCGGGCTGCTGCTGGTGACACTCTTCCAAGACCGCTCGGACCTCGTCGAGCGGGCTGCCATGCCGCATCCGCACGTAGGCAAGAACTGCGCGCTCGGCGACGGTGTCTTGGACTTGTAGCG
Organism: Pirellulales bacterium; assembly: GCA_040877345.1. Taxonomy (GTDB): domain Bacteria; phylum Planctomycetota; class Planctomycetia; order Pirellulales; family JAICIG01; genus JBBDNX01. The sequence goes on along the minus strand of JBBDNX010000079.1, from coordinate 4,596 downwards.
CCTCGCGTAACAGCGACTCCGCCTGCTCCGCGTTGCCGAGCTCGTCCTCGACCAATGCCAACGCGATCCGCGCGGAGACCAGGGCCGGGCTCGAAGGCTCGCCGGCCGCCACGAGCTGCTGGAGCTCTTCGCGGGCCTCGTCGAACCGCCGCTCGACCGCCAAAAGCCGCGCGGCCAGCACGCGGTTATAGTAGTCGTCCGGATCGATCTCCAAGGCGCTGGCAATCGTTTGGGAGCATGCCTCGATCCTGCCCAACCCAAGCCGCACCTCGGCTAACGTCTGGTGCAACGGCAGCGCTTCGATTGGATCCGGCTTGAGCGGAACCAGCCGTGCAAGGATGTCTTCCGCCTCATCATTGCGCCAAGCGGCCAGCAGCACGTTAGCCAGCGCCTCCAGCGCAGCGGCGTCATCGGCGCGGGCAGCCACCAGCCGCCGATAGAACTCGGCGGCCGTCTCGAAATCGCCTGCCGACTGGGCCAAAGACCCGATCAGCCGCTGCCCGCCCAGGCTGATCGACGCTGCATCCTCGGCCAGCATCTCGCGTGCGGCCCGGGTCATCGCCTGCAGGACCGTGGTATCCTCGGCAAGCGGCAGCATCGTGTAAACCGCCCACGTCGAACACTCCCCGGCCTCCAACTCGCGTGACAGAAAAGACAGCCATGGGCGGGCGCGCCCTTCGCCGATCCACTGCCTGGCGACGGCCAGGTATCCCAGCTCGTCAACCGAGGCTTGGACCGCTTCGTCGCGGCCGGGCGCTGCGACGGCTGCGATCTTCGCGTCGAGCGCGGTAAACCTTTCGAGCCAGGGAGCAAGCTCGTCCTTCTTGCCGTCTTCGCCGGCCCCGAGCTTCTTGAGCAGGCCGCGGGCGCGGCGCACCGCCAGCCGCGCTTCGGCCGCGTGATCTCGCGTCGGTGCGTCGACCAGCGTATCGGCAAGGTTCCAGCACGCCTGAACCAAACCCAACTCGTGGTCCGCAGACGGCACCAGGCGTTCGAGCTGTTCCGAAAGGCTGAGAGAGCCGCGCGCCAGGCCGGCTTGCTCGCGGACGGAGATCACCCGGAAGGCGAGGACCGAGACACTGCACCCGTACCGCTCGCGCGCCGCCCTGGCGCTGTCGCCCTTGGCCTGGTCGATCTCGTCCGCCCGCCGCGAGGCCTCCCTGCTCTTGGTGTAATGGCCTTGGGCGGCCGTTTGGTCGCCTTGCTGAGACAAGACGATGGCGAGTGCTCCCTCGGCCGTTGCCAGTTGGTTCAGCCAGTCCGCGTTATCCGGCTGCTCGGCAAGCAGGGCGGTAAACCGCTCGATGGATTGCTGGGCCTCGCGGCGGGCGGTCGCCAGGTTCTGCTTGGGCGACTGGCCCAGCTCGGACAGCATGTGCCGATAGGTAGCGCACTTGGCCTGGCTATAGGCCGATTCAGAACGCCAGCGGGCCGAGCCGGGATGTTTCTCCAGCAGCCTGGCGGCCAGCTCGCAGCGCAATTCCTCGCTTTCCAGCCGCTCGCGGATGCTGTCGAGATTCTTTCCTTGGGCAGAATAAATGTGCCCCAGCGTGTCGTGCGACCGGGCCAGCAGGGCGGCCCACTGGGCATTGTCGGGATCGCGCTGGATGAGCCGGGCGGCCCGCTGCCTTGCCACGCGGCACATTTCGAGCGCGGCGGACAGGTTGCTTTCCGGCTGCTCGCCGAGCTGGGCCAGGCTTTGCAAAATGACCGCGGCATTCAAGGGGAGCACCGAGCGCGCATCGTGCCACACATAGTTGCCCGGGTCCTTGGCACTCATGGCACCCGCGAGATCCAACAGCTCGTTCAGCACGGCTGCTTGCTGCTTGAGCGTCCGCACGATCTGGTGCTGGTCCAGGCTGCCCGCGTCGCACACCAGGTCGCCCAATTGCAGCCGGCTGCGGAGTTCGCGGCGGCGCGCCTCGGCGTTGTTGGGATCCTGTTCGACCAGCCGCCTGACGATCCGCTCGTGCTGCTCGAACAGCACTTTCGACCGCTCGCACTCTCCTCGTCCCTTGACGACGCCCCCGTACCAGACGGCGGAATCCGCCAGGTCGATTTGCCGTTCGGCGTTGTCGGGTTCCTCATCGGCCAGCCGCTGGAGCGCGTCGAAAGCCGCCTGGAAGTTTGTCAGCGCCTCCTCGTCCCGGCCGGCATCGAGCTGGGCCTGCGCGACATACTGCCGGCTGCTCGCCAGGTTGCATTGCCAGCGGACACTCGATGGGTCCGCCTCGGCAACTCGCCGCCGGATGTCGAAAGCTTCCTGGTGCCGGGCCGTCGACTGTTCGTAGTCGCCTTGGATCTCCAGCACATTGGCCAGCCGATAGATCGCTCGTGCCAGGTCGCTCTTCCGCTCCACGTCGTCCGGCGATCGGGCCAGCAATTCGCGGCGTATGTCGAGGCACTCCTCAAAAGCGGAGCGGGCGGGCATGCTTTGCCCACGCGTGATCATCGCCAGGCCAAGCCGCTCGAAGCTGTCGGCCAGCCCCGATTGCCAGGCGGCGTTGCCGGGATCCTGCTTTACCAGGGCCTCGTGCAACGACAGCGCTTGCCGCGCGGAAGAAATCGCTCGTTCACTGTTCCCAAGATCGATGTAGATTTCGCTGAACAGGTTCAGCATGCGTCCCTGGCCTGCCAGCAGTTCGGACCGCTGGCCGGCGTCGGCCAGCAAGTTGTCGTAAACGCCGGCTGCGCTGTTCAAAATGCTCTCGACGGTCTCCGCCTTGGTGCCCGCCAGCGGTCGCAGCCCCGCCGCCACTTTCTCGACCATGGCATTGGCGGCGGCCACGGCATGCTCGAAGTTTCGCTCCGCTTGCTGCTCCTGCCGTACGGCACGGGCCCGCTCGTCCAGAGCGATCTGCTTCTGCCGGCTGACCAGAACCGCGGCGAGCACGGCCATCACGGTCACAACGATCAGGGCCGCCGCCGCGGCGCGGGTCCAGGCACGGTGCCGGCGGGTCCAGCGGGCGAGCCGTGCCGTCCAGGGCTCGGCATAAGCCGATACGGGCTCGTCGGCCAGCCAATGCTCGATGTCGTCGGCCAGCAGGCGGGGCGCCGCATAGCGATCAGCGGGCGCCAGCGCCATCGCCTTGAGACAAACGGCTTCCAACGCCGAGTGCACGTCGTGCTTGATCATCCTGGGGCGCGGGAAAGCGCCGCGCCGCACCTTGTCCAGCATGGTTTCTACGTTGCGATCCTCGACCGGGGCATGCCCTGTCAGCAGAGCGTAGAGCGTGGCCCCCAGGCTATAGACGTCGCTGGCCGGCCCCAGTTGGTCGAGTCGGCCGGCGGCCTGCTCGGGACTCATGAACGCAGGTGTGCCGACGGCCGACCCCATCAGAGTGCCGCTCGAGCCGGGCGCCGAAGCCGGCCGCAGCGTTCGCTCGTCGGCCTGGCTGGGGGATTCGGTTCGCTCCACGTTCTTCGCCAGGCCCCAATCGACGACCAGCGTTTCGCCGTACTTGCCCAGCATGATGTTGCCCGGCTTGAGATCGCGGTGCAGCACGCCGCGGCTGTGTGCATACTCGATGGCGTTGCAGACGTCGATAAAACGCCCCAGCAGCTTGCGCAGCGACAATGCGCGTTCGCCCGCCTCGCGGTCCGGCGCTTCCATGCGGTGGAACCGCTCGATCGCGCTTTTCAAGCTGTCGCCCTTGATGAACCGCATGGCGTAGAAAGGCCGCCCCTGGGCGTCCTGTCCCAGCCCGTACACCGGCACCACGCCCGGGTGTTCCAACCCGCCGGTGATCTCGGCCTCCACCACGAACCGGCTTCGACTATTCGGATCGTCGGCGAACTCCGACTGGATTTCCTTAAGAGCCACCTCGCGGTGCAATTCCTGGTCGATGGCCACCCAGACCTGGCCCAGGCCGCCTTTGGCATGCGGCCTGACGATGCGAAACCGTTTGCCCGCTGAGGTGGCGTTGCCTACGACGGCCATGCCGCCCACGGTCAGCGTGTCGCCGGCTGCGTCCGTCGCCGGCTGCTCGCCCGGCACGCGCCTGAGGCTCTCTTGCAAGTCGGGGTCCGGCACTCGAGACAAATCGTCCCAGGCCGACCCCAGCGCTCCGATGGCGGCCAGGCTCTTGGCTGGATCGCGGCCGTGCAGCGCCAGGTGTTTTTCGACCAGCGAATCGAGCAGCACGTGGGTATCACGCTCCAGTGCCCCCTGGGCGACCAGGATCTCGCCCAGCGTGTTGGACTTGTCCAGCACCCAGGCGTGCATGGCCGCGATCAGCTCGTCGCGGCTGATGAAATCCATCTGCAAGGCAAGGATGCCGAACAGCAAATTGCGGTCCGCGTTCATAGCCGATTATGCTGGCACAACCGGCCGCGAAGTCAAGTTTTCCGGCGTATGAATGCGAGACGCGCACCGCGGATTCGGTTCGTTCAGTTCGGCGACTTTTGCCACAGGCATGGAAAATTAGCCCAGCCGCAAAGAGTCCGGTCGATCCACCACCGAGACGGACAAACCCTCTCCCGCCCCCCTTGACATTCTACAGGAGCCGGCTAAGCTGATACCTAGACGTTCTAGGAAAGGGCGCCGCCCGCAGCGCCCCATTTCCAGCCGACTTGGCTTGGACGAGTTCAAAGATG
>JBBDNX010000078.1:0-1435 GCA_040877345.1 Pirellulales bacterium | reverse complement strand
CGGCCCTGGCCCGCGATATGGGCTTGGCGTCGGCCATGGCCGGCGAAGTGGACGAACGGCTGACGTTCGGCTCGATCGAGCCCCTCGTCTCGCTCATGCAGCAGACCAGCATCGACCGCCTGCTGCCCGCCCTGGTAGAGAAGGTGAAGTCCGGAACCACTCTCAAGGAACTGGTGGCCGCAGGCGCCCTGGCCAACGCCCGCACCTTCGGCGGGCAGGATTACATCGGCTTCCACACGCTGATGGCGCTGCCGCCGGCCCTGGACATGTCGCGCGAGCTGCCCGACGACCGGCGGGCCTTGCCGGTGTTCAAGGTGCTGTACCGCAACACCAACCACATCCAGACCAATGGCGGCGGCAGCCAAGAGCAACTGCACCCCATCCATGCCGGCGAGCTGCCTTCGTCGCGTCCCGGAGGCGAGCAGTTGCAGCAGGCCGTCCGCGGCCTGGAACTGGAAACCGCCGAGAAGACGTTCGCGGCCATCGCCCGTGGCGGCCCTGACGACGCCTTCAACGAACTGCAGTGGATCGTCCAGGACGACACCGACGTGCACCGCGTGGTGCTGGCCTACCGGGCCTTCGCCCTGCTGGAGGTGACCGGCCTGGAGCACGCCCACACGCTGTTGCGGCAGTCGGTCCGGTACTGCGTGCAAAGCGAGAATGGGTACGTCAAGAACGGCCGCAGCCTGCCTTCGGTCCGCCAGGCGCTGCCCAAGCTGCTGGACCAGTACCGGCTGCTCGAGCGTCCGCTGGGCGACCGGCAGGCGGACGATACCTGGATCGAAGAGATGAGCCGCATTGTGTTCGGCACCGATCGCGAGCATGCCGCCGACGCGGTGGCGGCCGCGCTGGCCGACGGCATGTCGCCCGAGTCGGTGGGCGAAGCGATCTCGGTGGCCGCCAATCGGCTGGTGCTGCACGACCCCGGGCGCCGCAATGCCCAGGAGGGCAAGCCGCTGGGCAGCGTCCACGGCGACTCGGTCGGCGTGCATGCCTCCGACGCGGCCAACGCCTGGCGAAACATCGCCCAGGTGAGCAACCACCGCAACACGCTGGCCAGCCTGATCGTGGCCGCGTATCACACGGCAGGCCAGAGCGGCAACCTCAACAGCGAGCCGTACCCAGCGGCCGAGCACCTGGCCGAGGTTGGCGGCAGCGACCCGGCGGCCTTGCTGGCGGAAGCCGAGGCGGCCATCCGCGATCAGAACCAGTTCGCGGCCACGGCAATCGTACACCGCTACGGCGAGCTGGGCGGCGAGCCGGCCCCGGTGTTCAACCTGCTGCTGCGGTACGCGACGAGTGAAGACGGCGCGCTGCACGCGGAGAAGTACTACCGCACCGTGAGCGAGGAGTTCGGCCGCACCCGCCAGTCGATGCGTTGGCGGCAGTTGGCCGCGCTGGCCCGCGTGACCGCCAGCGAGTTCGGCCGTCCGGC
>JBBDNX010000077.1:0-7574 GCA_040877345.1 Pirellulales bacterium | reverse complement strand
CGGACGCGGCGAGCCTCTGCGTCCAGGCGCCCTCGATCATCGAAGTTCGCCTGCCGGCGGAGCTCGTGGCCGGCTGCGAGTTGGTCACCGCGGGCCTGCTCGACCCCAGCTCCGGCGATGACGGGACCGTGCAACTTCAAGTGCTGCCTGCCAGGCCGCAGCCGAATGTACCGCTGTCGCCGGCATTGCCGATCCTGGCCAACGGCGGCAGCGCCGCGCGGGAGCGCGTTGGGGCTGCCTTGGACGAGTTCCGCGGCCTGTTCCCCGCCGCGATGTGCTACACCCGCATCGTGCCCGTGGACGAGGTGGTCACGCTGACGCTGTTCCACCGCGAGGACCAGCATCTCGCTCGCCTGATGCTCGACGACGCCCAGCGCGCCGAGCTCGAGCGGCTGTGGGCCCAGATGCACTTCATCAGCCACGACGCCTTGACCATCGTCGACGCCTTCGAGCAGCTCATGGAGTACGCCACGCAAGACAGCGATCCCAGCAAGATCGAGCCCTTCCGCAAGCCGATCAACGAACGGGCCGCCGCCTTCCGGCAGGCGTTGATCGAAGCTCAGCCCCGGCACCTGGAGGCCTTGCTCGACTTCGCCGCGCGGGCTTACCGGCGCCCATTGACGGAGGCCGACGCGCACGACCTGCACGCCTTGTACGCCAGGTTGCGGGAGGAGGAGATCGATCACGACGACGCTTTCCGCTTGATGCTGGCGCGGGTGCTGGTGGCGCCGGCCTTCTTGTATCGGGTCGAGAAGCCCGGCCCCGGCACCGAGCAGAGTCCCGTGTCGGATTGGGAGCTGGCCGGCCGGCTCAGCTATTTCCTCTGGTCGTCGCTGCCCGATGCAGAGCTTCGCGAAGTGGCCGCCGCCGGCCGGCTGGGCGATCCGGATGCGCTGGCGGCGCAGGCGCGGCGGATGCTGCGCGACGCCCGCGTGCGGCGGCTGGCGACCGAGTTTGCCTGCCAGTGGCTGCACATTCACGACTTCGAGAACCTGGACGAAAAGAGCGAGTCGCACTTTCCCACCTTCACTCACTTGCGCGGCGCAATGTACGAAGAGTCGATCCAGTTCTTCACCGACCTGTTTCAGAACGACGGTTCCGTGCTCGACGTCCTCGACGCGGACTACACTTTTTTGAACGAGGAGCTGGCCGGGCATTACGGAATTCCGGGCGTCAGCGGCGACCAGTGGCGCCGCGTCCAGGGAGTGAAGCAGTTTTCGCGGGGCGGGATTCTCGCCCAGGCCACGACCTTGAGCAAGCAGTCCGGCGCCTCCCGCACGAGTCCCATCCTGCGGGGCAACTGGGTCACCGAAGTCTTGCTCGGCGAGCGGCTGCCGCGGCCCCCCAAGGACGTGCCGACGCTCCCCGACGACGAGGCCGCCACCGAAGGGCTCACCGTCCGCGAGCTCGTGGAGAAGCATAGCAGCGACCCCAAGTGCGCGGTTTGTCATCGGCGCATGGACCCCTACGGCCACGCGCTGGAGGGTTTCGACGCGATCGGCCGCCGCCGCGATAAGGACCTCGGCGACCGGCCCGTCGACACGCGCGTGACGACCATCGACGGGGCCGAGTTCGACGGCTTGGAGGGGCTGCGCGGCTACCTGCTCACGGCGCGCCGGGACGCGTTCGTGAGGCAGTTTTGCCGCAAGCTGCTGGGCTTCGCCCTGGGCCGGGCCGTGCAGCTCTCCGACGAGCCGCTGCTGGCCCAGATGCAGGCCGAGCTCAAAGCGAACGACTACCGCTTCGCCACGGCGGTGGAAATAATTGTCCGCAGCAGGCAGTTCCGCGAAATTCGTGGAGTCCAGACGGCGGATAACGATTAAACTATCAGGGCAAGCCCCAACCATGGAGAAACCCATGACCACTCACAGCTTTTCACGCCGCGCGATGCTCCGCGGCCTGGGCGTCAGCATGGCTTTGCCTTGGCTCGAGTCGCTAAGAGTCTGGGGAGACGAAGTTGGCGGCAGCCAGCCGTCCAGCGAGGCCCCGGTCCGGCTGGCCGTGCTCTTTGCCGGCAACGGCTTCCACGGCCGGCAGTGGTGGGCCAAGGGCGAGGGCGCGAGCATGGAGCTCGGCGACGTGCTCTCACCGCTCACCGGCTTCCGCGAAAAGCTGCTCTTTATCCGCGGCCTTTACAACGAGCAGGCGCTCAAGGGAAACATCCACAGCTCGCAGACCGGCAACCTGCTCTCCGGCGCGCCCTTGGCATCGGGCGGCGAGATCCGCTCCGGCACGAGCATCGACCAGTTGCTCGCGCAGACCTATGGCCGCTCGACCAAGGTCTCCAGCCTGGTGCTGGGGTGCGAGAAGTCGAATCCGTCGGTGCACAAGAACTACTCGATGCTCTACAGCTCGCACGTCTCGTGGACGTCGCCGACCACGCCCACGCCGCTGGAGATCTACCCGGCGCTGGCCTTCGACCGCTTGTTCAAGGACGAGGTCCAGCGCGGCGACAAGAGCGTGCTCGACGCCGTCCTGGCCGACGCAACCGACCTGCGCCGCCGGATCAGCTCGACCGACCAGCGCAAGCTCGACGAATACCTCGACTCCGTCCGCGATGTCGAGCAACGCCTCGAGAACGCCGGCAAAAAGGGGGAGCTGCAAGGCTGGCGGCCCACGCTCTCCGAGCCCAACATCCCGCGGCCGCCGGAGGGTATTCCGCAGGACATCGCCGACCACATGCGGCTGATGTGCGACATCCTCGTGCTGGGGTTCCAGACCGACACCACCCGCATCTGCACGCTCAAGCTGAACAACGACCACTCGTCGCTGCGGTTCCCGAACCTGGGCGTCGACTACATGATCCACCACCTGCTGTCGCACTCCGACACGGCCGACTGGCTCAAGGTCAACCAGTTCTTCGTCGAGCAGGTGGCCTACATCGCCCGCAAGCTCGACGCCATCCAGGAAGGCGACCGCACGGCCCTGGACAACACGATGCTCTTGTTCTGTTCGAGCATGTTGACCGGGAGCCACGACGCCACGCAGTTGCCCGTCGTCCTGCTGGGCCGCGGCGGCGGCCGGATCCAGACCGGCCGCGTGCTGGATTACCGCGAGAACCCGAATCGCCAGATGTGCCGGCTCTATCTCTCGATGATGGACAAGATGAACGTGCACCTCGACCAGTTCGGCGACGCCACCGAGCCCCTGGACGAGGTGTAAGCAGTTGCTGGTCGCTGGGTGGCTGGTTGCTGGTTGGCTGGGGCAAACCGTTAGCGTGCCCCAGAGTTTGGCTTGAGACTGTAGGCCGGAGGCTGTGGAACGATGGGTGGCTGGGGCAAAGTCCCGGCGCGCCGGGATGCCGCAGTGTCATCGTCATCTGTGTTCCTATTCTGCCTTCTGCCTTCATCCTTCTGCCTTCGGTCCGGGTGGCTGGGGCAAAGCGTTAGCGTGCCCCAGTGGTGACGTCACAAGGTTATTTTGGAGCGTTGACGATGCCTGCCGTTCGATGTGTGCTCCTCTGCACGCCCTTCCTGCTGTCGGCCTGGGGCGTGGTGCAGGCTGCCGACCGGGCCGTCCCGGACCACAAAGTGGTCGAGCTGGTCGATGAGCGGCTGGCCGACTGGTGGTTCAAGCCGGATGAGAAGCGCTTCGACCTGATCGCCTGGGCCGCGGACATCCGCACGGCCAAGAAGCTGGCCGCCGAGCACCAGCGGCCGCTGTTCCTGTTCACGATGGATGGGCGGGTGAACACGGGCCGCTGCTGAGGCGGCGCAGCCGGCATGAGAACGGGTCCGTTCTCCAACCAGGAAGTGATCGACCGGCTCAACGCCTATTTCGTGCCGGTGTACGCGGTGAACGAGGACTATCGCGATGGCGGCCCGGCGCCCACCGAGGAAAAGGCCGAGTACCAGGCCATCTATCGCGAGGCCCTGGCCAAAGGGTTTTCGGCCGGGACGGTCCACGTCTACGTGCTGGACCCGCGGGGGCAGGTGATCGGCACGTGGCCGAGGCCGCCAAGACCAAAAAGCTGATCGCCTTCCTGGACGAAATCACGGCCCGGCTCGGCACGCAGAAAGGCGAGCCGCTGGTGAAGCCGAAACCCCAGTCGGTCCCGCCCGAGCACGAGAGCGGATCGTTGGTCCTGCACCTGGTCGCGCGAGGCCTCGGCGGGGGCGGCTCCTGGGACGGCACGAGCGAGAACTGGGTGGTGTATTCGCCGGCCGAGGTCAGTAAGCTCTTGCCCGCCGGCAGTCCAGCGCCGGGCGACGTCTGGGGCCCCGACGCCAGCCTGGCCGCCCGGCTGATGACGCACGTCTACCCGGTGACCGAGAACAACGACCCGAGCAAGAACGAGATCAGCCAGCAATCGTTGCGGTTGACCGTGCTATCCGTTGCCGGCGGCGTGGCCCGGGCCCGAATCGACGCGCGGCTGACGATGCGGCACGATTTTTATCACCAGCCCGACGGCAAGACGGTCGAAGCCCGCCTGGTCGGCTACCTCGATTGGGAGCCGGGCACCGCGGCGGTGAAGGATTTTCGGCTGGTGACCGACGGCGCCACGTACGGCGGCGGCCAGTTCGCCGTAGCGGTCCGAGCCGAGTGAGCTAGTTGCTGGTTGCTGCTGCTTGCCTGCACCCGGCTGGCGTCGAAGGTCTACGAGGAGCGACAGTGCACTACTTGTACGCATCGAAGAAGGGGGTGCCGCGGCGGTTGGTCGCCACGTTCGGGTCCGAGCAGCAACTTTTGGCGTACGTGCGCTGGGCCACGCTCCAGGATCTCGGTAATCAATCTGGCAAGTTCGAGCAAGGCAGCGTGCTGGCCGGCTACAGCGCCTGGGAGCAGTCGCCCGCTCCTTTGACCGATGAAGACTCGACCGCCGTCGAGCACAACCCCACGCCCAGCATGCTATAGCCGCACGTGCCGCTCCACGCCCGCGGTAACGTGCTGGCGCGCCGCCCCGCAGGGGAAATAACATGTCAGCCCATGGGCCGCCGCGCAGCGGCGACAGCCGCGTAGCGCCGCCCTGGGAAGTCACCCGCGCAGCGCCGCCCCAGCCCGCGGCCGCCGTAGCCCGCAAAGCGGGCGGCAGTCAATAGCCGAGGGCGTAAGCCCTCGGTTGCCAGCCAACAATTCTGTTTTCAGCCCCCGAAGGGGGCGACAGTAAGGCACTGGTGCAACGGATCGTACGGCCGACAATCTGTACGTCACGTCCGGCGGTGGGGGAACATCGACGCGCGCGGCGTTGCTCGTGTCTTGTCCCCAGGGCGTTGCCTGGGCTGACATTGTTGCGGGGCCGTTTCCGCCCCGAAGGGGCAACGACAGGTCAGCCCGCGGGCAGAGCGAAGCGGCGTCAGCCGCGCAGCGCCGCCCCGGGAAGTCAGCCGCGTAGCGCCGCCCTGGGAGAATGCCCCACCAAGAACGCGCGCCGCCCTGAAAGGGCAAAACAGCGTGCGTTGGCCATTCGGCCCGAGCGCGCTTATCGTGCTCGATTGTGGCACGCCTCGTTGAGCTTGTCACTCCTTCGGGGGATTCGGGGCGCTCTGCTCACTGTTACCGTCAGGCGGCTCGACGAATATCCTATCGCCCGGGAGCAGTGGGTAGTTCGTGGCCATAGACCTGGCAGCCATGATGTCCTCATACGAGACCGGCAGAGTCTGGTCCGGTCCCTCGACCGGCCGAGATATCCAGATGTTCTTGCCCGATAGGTCCGATATGCCCTGGATTTGTGCAAGGGCCTCCAGCACCGTTTCGTTGCCGGTAACCGAGATCCGCGTTGCTGTGTCTCCCCGTCCCCCCCCTTTTACAATCAGGTAGACGTGGTCACCCTTGTACTCGGCCGTCGGTGTTCCAATCCGCTCGAGGATATGGATCTCCGCACCCGCATCAGGCGGGGCGGTTGAGTCGAGCGGCAATGGCTCGTCGATGAGTGAGAGTTGAACGCTGTAAGGCTGGCGTTCCAGCCAGGCATAAAACGTGGCCTTATCCGACACCAACTGGAACATTCGCTCCCCAGGGTCGCTCGCGTATGTGCCTGCTGATTTCACCTCGCCTTTATCGAGGATGAAAAAGCGGTGATCAAGGAAGATGACCCTTCGATTCCTATGAATTGCATTCAGTGGCATCAGGCTTCCTGCTTTCTGAACAGAGCCAACACGCCAAACTCCAACGATGGCCGCCACCTTGCCGGGCGAAAAGCCCCGAGTCGCTCGGAAGTCTGGCATGGCGGAACCCGTTGCCCTGCCGGCGTCGGCATCCGCCTTGCCCGCTGGTGTTGGGTCGGCCTCTCGCGTCTCCAAGGGAATGCGCTCCAGCGTGTAGACTCGGACGTCTGAGCCGGGCGGCGAAGCTACCTCGGCAGGCGTCGTTTGGTTGCTGATGGCCAGCAGCAAACGGTCGCCCTCGAATTTGTAACGGCCGAAGAAGACGTCGTTGCCGCCAGGTTGGAAGAGAATTCTCTGCTTCTTCTCGTCGAGAACGTAGCGACCTGCCTTCACAACCTGACGCCCGCCGCTGATAACGCTGATACTGAAGGTACCAGCGGTGAACTTCAACTGCTCCGGCAGCTGCTGTCTCTCGGCCGATATGACCTGCCAGTTGCCCTCAAGCATCTCCTGTGTCCGGCGGCTGGGGATCCGCGCAACTCGGTCTCCTTTTTTTAACGGCGATGATCGGGAAGACGGGAGGGCAATGGCTCGCTTGGCGTAAACAGTGCCGACCGTCACGAGGCCTAGACGTTTTCCATCGCGGTGTACGATGAGCCGATGCCCCGGCCGTACGCCATCCTCGAGGCCTAGCGATATCTCAAGAAAACGATTCTCCCACACGTCCAGAACAACGCCCTCAATGTCGAAATCCATTTCGGCGATCGACTGCTCGTCTGCCGGCACAGCCGCGTCGAACCGGTCAGCTTGACCTTCATCCCAGCCCAATCCTTCGGACGGATGAAGCAACTGGTTCAGCCGGGTGTCGATGATCGACTGCTGGGCCTCCCGGCGCTTGTCCAACAGCCCTCGCAGCCGTTTGACTTGCTCTTCAAGCTCGGCCAGCTCCTGCTCGCGCAAAGCCTGCCGAAGCTGGAAGTGCTCCTTCACCACGCGGGCCAACTCGTCCTTGATCTTTGCGCGGGCGTCCTCGCCGGTCGCCTTCGCATAGTCGTTCACGAGCTGCCGCGTCCTGGCCGCCAGCGACGCTTCCCGCTCGCTCAGTGCGTTGCCCTCCGGCTCCTGGTCGGCTCGCGGGTTGGCGGCCGGTTGGCCGGCCTGGCCGGAACCCGTTGTTCCACCGGTTTGCTGCCCGGCCACGACGGCGCCCGCCAACAAAAAGGCCGCCAACAAAAAGGCCAGGGCAGTTCGCGTGTATCTCATTGCCATTCCTCCTCAGTAAAAGGCGCCGCTACCAGCAACTAGCAACTAGCAACCAACAACTACTTCTAAAACTCCTGTTCGTTCAAGCCGCGCTCGTAGCGATCGATGCGCTCTCGCAGCGCGGCCGCCGCTGCATCCCACGGGTCGCCCGTTGGATCGTGGCCCGGCATCGACCAGTTGCCCTCGATCTCCTCGGCCCGCCGGCGAGCGCTTTCAAGCTCCGCGTCCAAGGCGGCGTCGGAGAACGCATCCTCCACGGCCCCATCG
>JBBDNX010000076.1:0-7607 GCA_040877345.1 Pirellulales bacterium | reverse complement strand
CGTTTCCGACCACGCAGATGCTGGTCCGCGTCTCGCGCGAGACCAACGCGGAGCAGCGGTCGAAAGCGGCCTCGCTGATGGCCCTGCACACCGGCAAGCCGGCGGGCGAGCGGCTGGTCGAGATGCTCACCGACGCCGACGCCACGGTCCGCCGCGTGGCCTGCGAATCGCTGGTCCGGGGCGGCTACAAGCCCCCGGCCGAACCGCTGATCCGCCTGCTGGCCGATCCGAATCCATACGTGTCGTGGGCGGCCCGCCGGGCGTTGGAAAGCCTGCCCACGGACCGCTGGGAGCCGGCCGTCTTGGAGGCCGAGAACCACCGGGTGTTCCTGGTGGGGGCGACGGGCCTGTTGGTCCTCGACCCGGATGCCGAGACCATCGACGCCATCATCACGCGGGCCAGCGCCATGATGCGCGGATACATGAAGGACGACGACTTCGTCGATCTGCTGCGCGTCTTGCAACTGGCTTTGAAACGCGGTGAATTGACGCGCGAGAACGTGCCGGACCTGTGCCGGCAGTTGGCCGACGAGTACCCGGCCAACGAACCGCCGGGCCGCGAGCAGCGGATCAACCGCGAGCTGGTGCGGTTGCTGGTTTACCTGCAGCAGCCGAGCGTCATCCCCCGTTTTTTGGAAACGCTCGCCGGCGCCGCGCCCACCGAGGAGAAGGTGCACGTCGGCCTGCACGCCCGCTTTCTGACCGAGGGCTGGACGAGCCAGCAGAAGCTGGCGCTGGTCGAATTCTACGAGAAAGCGCGGGCCCTGCCGGGCGGCCACAGCTTTTCAGGGTACATCGACAACGTCTCCCGCGACTTCACCGCTTCGTTCAGCGAAGTCGAGCGGGCGATGGTGCTGGACAGGGCCGCCGAGTGGCCTACGGCCGCCCTGTTCGTTCTGGTTTCGCTCCCGGAGCATCCCGGCGACGAGGTGATCCGCCGGCTGATCGAGCTGGACGGACAGTTGGAGGAGATGACCGACCCGGCGGCCATCCGCCTGGCCACCGGGGTCGTGGCCGTATTGGGGCGCAGCGCCGACTCGAAGGCCATGGCCCACCTGCGGGAGGCCTACGAAAGGAGCCCCGAACGGCGCGAGGAACTGGCCATGGGATTGGCCCAGGCACCGCAAGGGGAGAACTGGCCTATCTTGCTGCGTTCGCTGTCGATCGTGGAAGGAGCAGCCGCCCGCGAAGTGATCACGCAGCTCGCCCGCGTAGAAGGGTCGCCACGCGAGCCGGAGCCGGTGCGGCAAGTGATTCTGGCCGGCTTGAAGCTGAAAGAGCAGGGCGCGCCGCTGGCCATCCGGCTGCTGGCAAAATGGACCGGCGAGACCGTCGGAAAACCGAAGGACCGCTGGGACCAGACCCTGGCTGCCTGGCAGCAGTGGTTTGTCGAGCAATATCCGGACGAGCCGGCGGCCACGCTGCCGGTCGAAGATCCGGGGGCCCAGTGGAGCTACGAGGAGCTGCTGGGCTTTCTGTCGAGCGATGACGCTTCGCAGGCCGATCCGCGCCGCGGCGCCGAGACGTTCGTCAGGGCGCAGTGCATCAAATGCCACCGTTACGGCAGCCGGGGCGAGCCGGTCGGGCCTGACTTGTCGACGGTGAGCCAGCGGTTCCAGCGTAAGGAGATCCTCGAATCGATCGTCTTCCCCTCGCACGTGATCTCCGATCAATACGCCAGCAAGTCCGTGACCACCCGCCAAGGCCTCACGTACACGGGCATCGTGGCACCCGTGGGCAAGGACATGCTAGTCGTGCTTGGGCCCAACGGTGAGAAAACCGCGCTCAAGAACTCGGAAGTCGAACAGATCGTGCCCAGCCAGAAGTCGGCCATGCCCGAGGGGCTGTTGAACTCGCTGACGCTGGCGGAGATTGCCGACCTGTTCGCCTATCTCGCTTCGCCGCCATCGACGCCCGCCCTCACCCGCCAGCCGGCGCTGCGCGCCCGGTAAGGAGAATGGATCCTAGCTTCGGCGGACTTGCAGCCCACCAGAGGCGGACCTTCGGTCCTCCGGAGGCGGACTTGCAGCACGGACATGAAGGCTGAAGGCTATGGATCGCCGTTGGCAGCAATCGGAGCAGCCAGGCCCATTTGCTGGCGGACCATCTGCTCGTAACGGCCGCTGGAGGCGAGCAACTGGCGATGCGTGCCCGTTTCGACGATGCGGCCGGCTTCAATCACCACGATCCGGTCCGCGTGTGTGATCGTGCTCAGCCGGTGGGCGATCACAAAACTGGTCCGGCCACGCATCAGCGTTTGCAGGCTGTCTTGAATCAGCCGCTCGCTGGCCGTGTCGAGGTTGCTGGTGGCTTCGTCGAGGATCAGCAGCCGAGGATTGGCCAGCACGGCGCGGGCGATCGCCAGCCGCTGCCGCTGCCCGCCGCTGAGCCGCACGCCGCGCTCGCCGATCAACGTCTCGTAGCCCAGCGGCAGGGCGGCGATGAATTCGTGGGCGTGGGCCACGCGGGCCGCCTGCTCGATGTCGGCCGGATCGGCCCCTCGCAGGGCATAGCCGATGTTTTCGGCCACGGTGCCGTCGAACAGGAAGATATCCTGCTCGACGATGCCCAACAGCCGCCGGTAGCTTTCCACGTCGATCTTACGCAGGTCGATGCCGTCCAGCTCGATGCTGCCTTCCGTCGGGTCGTAGAAACGGGCGACCAGGTTGCAGAGCGTCGTTTTGCCCGCGCCGCTGGGGCCGACCAGGGCGATCATCTGTCCCGGCTCGACGTCGAGATCGATCTCGTTGAGCACCAGTTCGGCCGAACCCGGATACCGGAAGCTCACGCCGTCGAAGCGGACGCGGCCCGCCGCGCGGGCCGGGTCGAGCGAAATCGAACCGGGCACGCGAGGCATCTCGGTCGGCTCGCCGAGCAGGTCCAGCACGCGGTCCAAGCCGGCCAGCCCGCTCTGCAGCGACGTGGCGCTCTCGGCCAGCGTGGCCAGGGGACCCAGCAGCATCGTCAGGTAGACGAGAAACATCATCAGGTCGCCCAGCGACAGGTTTCCAGACAACACCTGCGTGCCGCCGTAGAGCAGCAAGGCGGCCGAGGCCAGCGGGATCAGGATCTCCCACACGATCTCCACGCCCCGCGCCCACCACCAGGCGTGCAGCTCCTGCCGGGCCATCAAGTGGTTGGCGCGGGTGAAGCGGCCCGTCTCGCTCCGCTGCCGGCTGAAAGCGCGGACCACCCGCATTCCGCCAAAGGCCTCGGTGGCGTGGCTGTCGATGTCCTGCCGCTGCCGGCGGATGTCGCGGTGCAGTGGGCGAATGCGGCTGATCCAGGTGCGGTGGCTCAAGAACACCGACGGCAACAGCACGAGCGAGCCCAACAGCAGCCGCCAGTCGACCCAGGCCAGCACTGCCATGCTGCCGGCAAGCTGGATGATCGCCCGCCAGGGATTGTAGAGCATGCTGAAGATCAGCTCGGCCACGCCGCCGGCGTCTTCGCGGAGCATGCTCGTCAGCCCC
Organism: Pirellulales bacterium; assembly: GCA_040877345.1. GTDB lineage: Bacteria > Planctomycetota > Planctomycetia > Pirellulales > JAICIG01 > JBBDNX01. The sequence continues at coordinate 4,134 of JBBDNX010000076.1, read as the reverse complement.
CCCGACTTGAGCTGGTAGACCCGGTGCAGCGGCAGCCGCACCGCGTGGTCGAAAACCTTGCGGCGTACCGCGGCCTGCACCCGCTTGGTGGCCCGCGTGGCGTGCCAGCGGCCCCAGAGGTGAACCGCCGTCGAGACGAACGAAATGGCCAACACGGCCGCCGCCAGCAAGAGCAGCAAGCGGCCGCGGTCGTCGGGCAGGTTCAGCCGCTCGGCCCAGACGCTCTCGATCGGCTGGGCCGCCAGCACGTAGTCGATCGTGATCTTGGTGGCGGCCGGCGGCAGCAGCTTCAGCAGCGTTGCAACGCCGAGCGTCGCCAACGAGAAAGCGACCAGCCCGCGATGGCCGCCGAGCAGTTTCCAGAACTCGACCAGCAACCTCCAGAACGAGCGATGCGGCGGCCTGGGCGTTACCGGCTGCCCGTTGGTGCCGGGCTCGGGGTGGGGCTCCGCCTGGCTGCGGCGGCGCTGAAGATCCTGGCGGTATTTTTGAAAACGCTCGCGGCTGGCGGCGGGACGCAAAGGCATGGGTGCGATTGATGCAGCTAAAAGCTTCGATTGGTCGCCCTGGGCCAGGCCGGCGCCCGGAGGCGATTCAGGCCATTATACGCGTGGCAGGGAAGGAGGAAGCCGCGATGTGGTCCACTCACCACTCCACTCACTCCGCGAGTGGTTCTTCGTTCGCACACTGGCGGCGAAGTCGTGACGTGCGAACCGGTAAGGGGCATCGCTTCCCGTTCAGCCTGCTGCCTTGTCGTCGCCTGCCGTGACCAACTCCGATTCGGAAACCGGCGGGGGGAGTGCGGCGTCGTCCGCCTGGGAGCCGCGGCGGCGCGGGACCAGCCAACCCAAGTCGTCGAACAGGGAGTAGACGACGGGCACGGCCAGCAGCGTCAAGAGCAGCGACAAGGTTTGACCGCCCACGGCCAGCACCGCGATCGAGCGGCGTTCTTCGGCGCCTGGTCCCACGCCGATCAGCAAGGGGAGCATACCCGCCACGAACGACACGGTGGTCATCAGGATCGGCCGCAGCCGATCGCGGTTGGCTTGCAGGATGGCCGGCAGGCGGTCCATTCCCGCGGCCCGCAGTTGGTTGGTGTGATCGACCTGCAGGATCGAGGCCTTCTTGACCACGCCGAACAGCACCAGGATGCCCATCGCGGAAAACAAGTTCAAGCTCTCGCCTCCCAGCCACAGGCTGATCAGCCCGAAGGGCACCGCCATCGGCAGCGAGATCATGATCGTCAGCGGGTGCACCAGGTGCTCGAACTGGGCCGCCAGCACGATGTACATGAAGATGAACGACATCGCGAAGGTCCAGGCGAAGTCGGCCAGCGTGCGTTCCAGCTCGCGGCCGCGGCCCAAGACGCGCGTGCTGCACCCGGCCGGCACCCCCAGTTCATCCGCGGCCTGGTGGACCGCTTGGATGCGGTCGGCCAGCGCGTATCCCGGAGCGATGTTGGCCCGCACGGCGACCATGCGCTGCCGGTCGAGGCGATCGATGCGGGGGGCAGACTCTCCATAGTGGAAGCGGACCACGTTGTCCAGCCGCGTCAGGCCGGTGGGCGGTTCGGCGCCGGATGGGGTCAGAGCTCCGCGGACCCGGGTGCGTTGCATCGGTTGGGCGCGGACGTAAAGCTGCGAGATGGCATCGCGGTTGCCGCGGTCGATGCCGACCAGCCGCAGCTCGACGTCAAAGGCGTCGTTGATCAGCGCATCGTGAAAACGCGAGACGCGATCGTCGCCGCCCACCGCGACGCGGAGCGTTTCGGCGATCTCCTGGACTTCCACGCCCAGGGCCGCCGCCCGCTCGCGATCGATCTCGACTCGCAGCTCCGGCTTGTCGAGGCGCATCGTGGTGTCGGCATCGACGATGCCGGGGATCCGCGACACTTTTTCGCGCAACTGGTCGCCGAACTGGGCCAAGGCCAGCACGTTGGGTCCGGTGATCGAGAAGTCGATGTCGACGGGCGCCCCCTGGCGGAGCGAGGTCAGGTTGCGGACGGCGACGCGCAGCTCGGTGAACTGGGCCAGCCGATCGCGAACCTGCTGCATCTTGTCGCGCTGCGAATAGTTTCCCTGCCAGGCGCCCTGCGGACGGCCGGCCAGCGTCGCGCGGACCAGCCGTCCCAGGGAGAACGTCCGCTGTTCGATGTCGTCCAGCCGCACGTACACGTTGGCGCGGTTGACGCGGGCAATGCCGCGGCTGCCGACGACGGCCAGCAAGTGAACCACGCCCGGCATCGAGCGGACCTGCTCCTCGACGGCCTGCATCGTCTGATCCATCGACGCCAGCGACGCGCCCTCGGGGGCCTCGATGCTGATTTCGAACTCCGATTCGTCCACGTTCGTCGGCAGGTAGTCCTGCATCACCCACTGATAGAGCGGTACGTTGGCGGCGATGACCATCACCGCGACGGCGCAAACGATCCAGCGGTGACGCATCGACCACTTGAGACAGGCCATATAGCCGGCCTCCAGCCAATGGTAGAAGCCGCGCCGCGAGGCCGGCCCCTTGCCCGCCTGGTGCCCGACGCGCAGCATGCGGCTGCACATCATGGGCGTCAAGGTAAAGCTGACCAACAACGAGATCATGATCGCCACCGTGGCCGTCATCCCGAACTGGTAGAGCATGCGGCCCGTCACGCTGGACAGGAACGAAACGGGCAGAAAGACGATCACCAGCGACAGCGTAGTGGCCAGCACGGCCAGGCCGATCTCCCGCGTGCCCTCGATGGCCGCCCGCACCGGCGGCATGCCTTTTTCCTCGATACAGCGGAAGATGTTCTCCAGCACCACGATCGCGTCGTCGATCACGACGCCGACCATCAACACCAGCGCCAGCATCGTCATGTTGTTCAGCGTGAAATCTAGCGCGCGCATGGCGGCAAACGTGGAGATGATCGAGGCCGGGATGGCAATCGAGGCAATCAGCATCGATCGCCAGGAACGCATGAACAGGAGCACCACCAGGCTGGCCAGGATGCTCCCCGTAATCAGGTGCTTTTGGACCTCGTCCATGGCGGCGTTGATGTACCGCGACTGGTCCTGGATGATGTCGACCTCGACTCCGGCGGGCAGCAGCTCGCGGCTGCGGACCAAGCGCTCTTTGACGGCTTCGATGACTTCGACCGTGTTGGCGCCCGATTGCCGCTGCACCTCCAGGACCACCGCCGGGGTGCCGTCCAGCCTGGCCAAGGTCCGCACTTCCTTGGAGCCGTCGGTGACCTGGCCCAAGTCACGCAGCCGCACCGAGGCGCCCTCGGTGGTGGCGACCACCAGGTCCGCAAACTCGCGGGTGTGGTCCAGCCGCCCCAGCGTCCGCAGGTTCAGCTCGCGGATACCCGCATCGACCCGCCCGCCGGGAACCTCGGTGTTCTGCCGCGCCAGGGCGTCGCGGACTTGCATGATCGACAACTGGTAGGCGGCCAGACGCCGCGACTCGATATCGACCTGCACGGCCCGGTCGGCCGCTCCCGCAATGGACACCTCGCCGACGCCGTGGGCCGACTCGATCACGTTCTTCACGTAGCGCTCGGCCAGCAGATACAGCTCGCGGCTGGTCCGCTGTCCGGAAACGGCCAAGGACATGATGGGGGACGAGTCGAGATCGCGCTTGCGAATGACGGGCGGGTCGGTGCCCGGCGGCAACAGGTTGAGCACGCTGCCCACCGCGTCCCGCACGTCCTGCGTCGCGGCGTCGATCTGCCGATCGAGATTGAACGTGAGCAGCAGGAACGAAGTGCCCTCGCCGGAGATGGAGCGAAGCTCGTCGATCCCCTCCACCGTGGCGACCGCGTCCTCGAGCACCTGCGTGATCTCCGACTCGACTTCCTCCGGCGCCGCACCCACGTACACCGTGCGCACCATCACCGTCGGCATGTCCATATCGGGGAAGCGATCCACGCCCAGCTCCCCGTAAGAGGCGGCGCCGGCCACGACAAAGGCCATCACCAGCATCACCGCGAACACGGGACGCCCAACGCAGATCCGGGCAAGCCACTGCAATGCAAAACTCCTCTAACTACGGCCGGCAGACAAGCCGACAAGGCGAACAAATGCGAGACGGGGCATCTAACGTTAGGCGGAACCTCTGCCTTCCTCCCTCTGCCTTCCTCCCTCTCCCTTCCTCCCT
>JBBDNX010000075.1:0-1446 GCA_040877345.1 Pirellulales bacterium | reverse complement strand
CTCGTGGACGGCGGGGCTGCCGCCGCGCTCCTGGAGCAGCCGCCGCGCGTGCCGCACGTACCAGTCGTTGGGCTCGAGTTGCAGCTCGACGAGTTCCTCGTCGGTCTTCGCCGCCATGTCGACCGTGACGCCGCGCGCCCCCTGGAAGCTGACTTTGAAGATCCGGCCGTTGGTGCGGTCGTGGCCGGCCGGATCGCGGTGATGGCACTGGTTCTTGTCGTACCAGTCGATCATGTACATCTGGCCGTCGGGACCATACTGCAGATTGATGATCTGCGACCAGGCGTCGTTCGCCAGCAGGAAATCGGGGGCACGGTCGCCCACGTAGCCCGAGCCGCGCGGGGCCAGCAGGTCCATGTTCAGCCGCGCGCCGTGGATGTTGTTCATGAAGATCTGGTTACGGTATGGCTCGGGCCAACTGCCCCCCAGGTAGATCATGGCGCCGGCGTGCGCGTGGCCGCCGCCGGCCTCGTCGGAGCGGTTGTTGCCGGCGTGTGGATTGGCGCCCACCCAGTGGCGGTGCAGGGCGATCGTTTGGATGTCGGCGTAGGTGTAGGGATTGAAGTGCTGCCCCGCCTGCCGCTGATATCGTCCACCCTGGATCACGTGGAACAGGTGGGGGATGACGCAGGCGGTGACCATCGCCTGGCCCTGGTCGTTGAAGTCGATGCCCCACGGATTGCTGGTGCCATGGGCGAAGACCTCGAACTCGTGCCATGTGGGGTGATACCGCCAGATCCCCGCGTTGATCGGCACCCGCTGGTCGTCGGGAGTGCCCGGTTTGCCCACGCGCGAGTGTGTGAACACGCCGTGGCAGCCGTAGAGCCAGCCGTCCGGGCCCCAGATGAAGGCGTTCAGCGTCTCGTGCGTGTCCTCGAAGCCCCAGCCGTCGAGCAGCTTTTCCGGAGGACCGTCGGGCACGTCGTCGCCGTCGCGGTCGGGGATGAACAAAAGGTAGGGCGCCATGCCCACCCAAACGCCGCCGAAACCGATCTCGATGCCGCTCACCAGGTTCAGCTTGTCGATGAACACCGTGCGGCGATCGAACCGGCCGTCGCCGTCGACGTCCTCGAAAATCAGGATCCGATCGCGGGCCTCGTCGTCCGGCACGTGAAACGGATACGAATAGGCCTCGGCCACCCACAGGCGGCCCCGGTCGTCGATGGCCTGCGCGATCGGCTGCTGCACGTCGGGCTCGCCGGCGAACAACGTCACCGCAAAGCCTTCGGGCACGGTCATGGCGGCGGCCGCCTCGACCGGATCCAGCCCGGCATGCGCGTAGACGTCGGTCCGGTTGGGCACATTGGGCCGCTGTTCATGGAAGCGGAAATCGTCGAAGTTCAGGTGGCCCCAATGGCCGCTGTGCCGGTCGACCAGGCGGATGAAGATCTCGCGGCTCCGGTGACGCCGCAGGTCGACCGGCACCCGCTTGAGCTGCTCGGTTTC